>JAFNUH010000342.1 GCA_017384185.1 Alistipes sp. | reverse complement strand
GGCTGACTCTACAAGACTTAAGATACGCCTCATAAGCAAGTACTATATGTGAGTCAAAGTGATCAAGCGGCAAGTCAATATAGTTCCTGAAACGCTTGAAACTGTTCAATGTAGTCTGATAGGTCTCCGATGTTCGTGTCCTGCCTATCACCCTTAAACCGGCAATCACATCTTCCATGAAATAGAAAAAGGTTATTGTCGGCTCTTCCTGCGTATATTTCAACTTACCTCCACCTGATGATGGAATGAATTTGATCTTAACAGTTGTCATATCATAGTTTAAGTTAGGTAGATTGAAGTTTTTGTACAACAATATGACAAAAAGCCACGAACCGTCTTGTTTCAGATGGTGTCGTGGCTATATTTTAATGTATATGTATTCCGATCCTAGTACTGATCCCAACTCTTTATCTGGATGTCATCGATCGACATTGCACAGAAGGCACGAATGAATGCTGTTGCCAGACGGGCATTCGTAATGAGCGGAATGTTGAAATCAATAGCGGCACGACGCACATGATATCCATTTGTAAGCTCTCCGTGAGAGGTGCGCCCGAGTCACGCAGCCACATGGCGTGAACGTCGCCCGTATATACGAATGTATCCTCCTTGCCATCCTTCTGACGATAGTGTACGGTGGTGTCGAGCGTGTTGGGGAAGCAGTTGGAGAACATCCACGCCAGACGCTTGTTTGTGAGCATCGAGCATATGCGCTCGATCTCCGCCTCGATAGCCTGCGAGGTGAACAATCGCTCCGCCTCGGCGGGTCGCTGATCAACATACTCTCCGTTCTGCATAGGTGCAGGTGCGGGCGCTACGGCCGAGTAATCGGTGAGCGCAGGCTCGGGTGAAGGGGTAGTCTTTGGCGAGCAAGTCACCGCTACAAGTGACACTGCAAGGATAAGGGTTAATCTAATAACTTTCATAAGCACTCTCATAGAAAAATCTGTTTTTCGTTTTTTATGGTGGCAAGTTACCAATTTTTTATGAAATTCAGGCTCTTTGACGCCCTTTGACGCCCCATTAAGTTAAAAATAGTATAAACTTGGGAGAGTGTGGCGGTGAAAATGGGTGATAATGCGCTTCTTATGTAAATTTTCAATATCTTTGCAACCGACTTAAAACATTTATCAGCAATGCAAAATACCTATCTTGAATCAAAACCTCGTTACGAGATATTGGACGGCTTGCGCGGCGTTGCGGCTGTCGTTATCCTTGTCTATCACCTCTTCGAGGCTTGTGGCATAGTCTTGGGCCATGCCTATCTCGGAGTTGATTTCTTTTTCGCTCTCTCGGGCTTTGTTATCGGCTACGCCTACGACGATAGGTGGGGTAAGATGACCATTGGCGACTTCTTCAAGCGTCGCCTCGTGCGTCTGCACCCTATGTTAATTATGGGTACGACGATAGGTTTTCTGCTCTACTACTTTGGCAAGTGTGAGGCCTTTCCCTACATCGGCACACAGCCTTGGTGGTGGGTGGTTGTGATGTATCTCTATACCTGCTTGATGTTGCCGATGGCTCGCTCGTGGGATTTGCGTGGCTGGGATGATACCAACTCGTTCAACGGCAGTACATGGTCGTTGCAATGGGAGTATATTGCCAATATCCTCTACGCTTTGGTTTTGCGCTTCTTACCCAAGGCGGCACTCATCGTGCTGACAGCGGTGGCGGCATTTGGTACAATTGACATCACCTTCAACCTCGATACGTTCTCTCTGTTGGAGGGTCGTTTTGGTGCTCCCTATACGGTCAATGGCGGTTGGAATCTATCGTCGCATGAGCTCTATGTGGGTGCCGTGCGACTCATGTATCCCTTCCTTGCAGGTCTTCTGCTCTCGCGCCTGAAAGTGGCTATCAAGGTTCGTGGAGCCTTTGCGCTCTGCTCGTTGCTGGTGGCAGTGATGATGTTGTGGCCTGTTATGGAGGGCTCAGTGAATGGCGTTTTTGAGGCCGCTTGCATCTTGTTGCTTATTCCTACAATCGTGGCTATCGGCGCAGGTAGCACAGTGAGTGGCAAACGATGGGAGAGCCTGTGTAAGTTCCTTGGCGAAATTTCATACCCGCTCTATATTACCCATCTGCCGCTGATATATATGCAGCTGGCGTGGATGTCGAACAACCCCGATGCGACCACAGGCGAGGCTATCGTTGTCGCTGTGGCGGTATTTGTATTGTCTATCGGTTTGGCTTACGCTGCACTCAAACTCTACGACCTTCCCGTGCGTGAGTGGCTCACGGAGCATTGGTTGAAGGGTAAAAAGACAAAGAATAGTTAGCCCGCAGCCCTGTTTCTGCCCGTTGAGGGCAAAAAAAAGTTTGGCACTTTGCATAATAATTGTTACATTTGCATGTCAAAGTGCTTGTTTTGTACGGGCACACGACGCAAAACGGAGTGTTGAACTAATTACGAGAACTATGGATGATGGTCTTGGGTGCACGTATAGCGGCTGTGTCGTATCTCAATACGATACCATTCATCTATGGTATCCAGCACGAGGATAATCTCCGTGCCGAGCTTCTGTTGGCTCCACCCGCAGGGTGTTACGAGAACTACGCCACGGGCAAGGCGGACATCGCCCTGATGCCCTCGGCAATGGTCCCCACGCTAAAATCAACAAACATTATTACAGACTACTGCATCGGCTCATCGGGCAAGGTGCGCACCGTTATGCTCTTCTCGAATGTTCCCGTGGGACAGGTGCGTCGTGTCTTCCTCGATGCCCACTCACGCACATCGGTTCAGTTGGCGGGTTACTTGGCGGCAAACCTCTGGAAGATTTCGCCCGAGTGGTATGACTTGCAGGACTACTCGCAGGTTGCCTTCGCTCAGCGAGAGGATGCTTTCCTTCTGATTGGCGACAAGGTCTTCGACCACGAGGGTCTCTTTAACTACGCCTACGACCTCTCGGAGGAGTGGAATAAGCTGACACACCTTCCCTTCGCCTTCGCCGTATGGGTGGCACGCAAGGGCACGTCGTATGAGCTAATTGACGGCTTGCAGCGAGCGCTCACGCTCGGCGTAGAGTCTATCTGGGAGGCTGTCGTGGAGCACGGCTTCGATAAGAAGCACTACAACGCTTACGAATATCTTACACAAAACATAGATTTCATCTTTAACGCTGAGAAACACTCGGCACTGCAAAAATTCTGGAACGCAGGTCTCAAGGTAGAGCCTCGATCCAATCCCGGCTGAAGAGGTTAAGCCGCCGATGGCGACGGAGCCTTGCGCAGGTGTGTTGCTCACCTACGCCCCTAATATTAAGGAGTTCAACCCGTAAAATTTGCAGAAAATGCTGACTATCTATCTCAAGCAATACAATAAGATTATACGCAACGCCGAGCCCGAATTGCTGGACAATCTGGGCTACGATGATATTTTGTGGTTAGACCTGCTCTCACCCACCATCAAGGAGCAGAAGGCTGTCGAGAACTTTATGGAGGAGACCCTCCAGACACGCCAGCAGGTGGAGGAGATTGAGTCAACGTCAAAGTACTCGGAGAACGAGAATTCAATTATCTCGAATACCAACTTCTTTATCCCGCAGGCGGGTGGCACATTCTCTGTGGAGCCTGTGTCGTTTATCATCTCTAACGAGGGTGTGCTCGTGTCGCAACGTACTGCCGAGTCACGCACCTTCCGTGAGACCGAGAAGCGTCTGCAGATGAACTACCGCAGCTACTCGACAGGTTACCACATCTTCATATCGCTCTTGGAGGTGCGTATCGACTTCGATGCCGACCTCGTGGAGTTGGTAGCCAAGCAGGTAGCCAAGCTGAGCAAGGATATCAATACGGAGGACTCTATCGACAAGTATGTCATCCACCGCATCAACGCCTTGCAGGAGAGTACTATGGTGCTTCGAGAGAACTTCTTCGACCGCCAGCGTATCCTCTCGAACATCCTGCGAAGCGAGCGCTTCCCGAACGATATCTACCCCCGCTTGCAGCTGATGATTAAGGACGTGAACTCACTTATCAACCACGCCGACTTCAGCTCACAGCGTCTGGACTATATCCAGGATTCGGCTCTGGGCTTGATTAACATCGAGCAGAACGAGATTGTAAAAATCTTCTCTGTGGCAGCCGTTATCTTCCTGCCCGCAACCCTTATTGCGAGTATCTACGGTATGAACTTCCACTATATGCCCGAGCTCAACTGGGTCTGGCAAATCGGCGACATCACCCTTCCCCTGGGCTACCTCTTCGCCATCTGCCTTATGATCCTCGCCTCAGGCTTAACGATATGGTATTTCCGCTACAAGAGGTGGTTGTAAAATTCCTTACGTATAATCTCAAAAGAATAAAGGTGTCTAACAAGAGATATGTTAGACACCTTTTTTATATATTTATTTCTCTGTTTAGTCCTTAAACAACTTATATGTCAGCTGCAAAGAGATATGCGGGTATGCTACAACCTTGCTCAGAGTATTGGTGAAGTCGTTAATCTCACCCTTACCATTAGCATTTGGAATCAGGTTAGCTGATACCAACTCAGGCTTGCCGTGAAATATAGCACCAATCTCTGCTCGGAAAACGAAGCGGTGCTTAGGAATAGCACGTCCCACACCTAAGCCGATATAGGGACGAACGCCCTTCACCTTGATAGCTGCCGCCATATTTCCGTCGGGACCTACGCAAACCATATCATCGCCAAGCTCAAGCTGAATCTCCTTGAGCAAACCAGCCTGCTGAATCTCCTTGATATTGGGGTGGTTCATATCAAACTGACCATCGAGGGTAACAAGGTCGCTCTGACCCATAAATAGACCCGCTGTGATGAAGAACTTACCCTTACCCTTCTTGAAAGGTACGTAGTCAATCATAGCGTGGGCAGCACCTACGTTGAGCTTACCCTCAATATCCAAGTCGGGCACCTCTACGCTGCGACCAGCAACTACAACAGGGTCAAAATCCTTATAGGTGTAACCATATGATAGGTATGAGAACTGATAACCTGCACGCAACACAAAGTGCTTAGCAAGGGGTGTAGAGAGCGTAAAACCGACACCCGAAGTTGAACCATTAAGAGAAATACCAAGGTTGCTGAAAGCCTCACGCTTAGAACTCTCCTGTGCAGACAGCGATACCAACGCCATCAAAAAGGCGCAAAGAAAAAATAACTTTTTCATAGTGAAGGAGATTAAGTGGAACATATGTTTACACAAATTTAATAAATGTGTACTTATAATCCAAATAAATTCCCATTAATTCTACTCCTCGTCTGCTCTGTATTCGAGAATGTCGCCGGGTTGGCAGTTGAGCACTCGGCAGATAGACTCCAATGTGGAGAAACGCACAGCCTTAGCCTTTCCGGTCTTGAGTACCGACAGGTTTACGATAGATATATCGACCCGCTCCGAGAGCTCCGAGAGCGTCATCTTGCGGCGGGCAAGCATAACATCAAGATTTACTATTATTGCCATATCCTCTGTGCATTAAATTGTCATCGACTCCTCTTCGTTTATGTGGGCGGCGATGGCTATCAGCTCCGCAAAGATAAGCAAAAGTAGCGGCGCAATCAAGCATTCTGTACTGATAGTAACTGCGCTATACAGCTCAAACGGCATAGCATCACCATACAAATCCCCT
>JAFNUH010000044.1 GCA_017384185.1 Alistipes sp. | reverse complement strand
GCCAAGGGTAACACCTTAGAGGATATGGCTGATGTTTTGGGTACAATCTCATACGAGATTATGACCTCGGTATCGGCACGAGTTAAGAGAATTTACGTTAGAGAGTAATGGCTGAGAAGGGCATATTATATATGATTCCCTGCCCGATTTCGGAGCAGACCGAGGTGTACGACGTGGTGCCAGAGGCAAACCGCCGTGTGATAGATTCGTTGGACTACTTTATTGTCGAGAATGTGCGTTCGGCACGCCGCTTTCTGTCGAAGGCGCACATCGCACGAAAGATTGACGAGTTGGAGTTTGTCGAGCTTAACGAGCATACCGTGGCGGGGCAAGCCATCGAGGCTATGGTAAAACCTCTGCTGGCAGGTCGTTCGGCGGGAGTTATCTCCGAGGCGGGCGTGCCGGGTGTTGCAGACCCTGGAGCGATGGTTGTTGAGGCGTGCCACCGTAAGGGTATTCGTGTAGTGCCTTTGGTTGGACCGTCGTCAATACTATTGGCGATGATGGCATCGGGACTGAACGGTCAGTCGTTCGCCTTTAACGGTTATCTGCCCGTAAAGCCACCCGAGCGTAGCAAGGCTATTAAGGCTTTGGAGCGCAGGGCGCACGTTGAGCATCAGTCGCAGATTTTTATCGAGGCTCCATACCGCAACGTGAAACTTATGGAGCAGATGCTTCAGGTGTGTGCTGCGGAGTCAAAATTGACGGTGGCGTGCGATATTACATCGCCCGATGAGTTTATCGTAACACGTAGCGTAGCCGAGTGGCGTAAGCAACAACTGCCCGATATTGCCAAACGACCGACGATATTTATCATAGGTTAGCTTGGGCATACAATTTGCGCCATATATATTAGAAATAATAATAAAACATATAGATATGACAAAGCAGAATATTAATAATCAGGAAGATACAGAAGTAAAGGGCTTCAACGAGGCAGATGGCAATCCCTCGTGTGAGGGTACACCGTGCGACAATATGGCAGACGATGAGCAGCCCTCTACTGACACAATGGCAGAGGATGGTGAGCAGCCTGCCGAGGAGCAGAGCGTAGCGGAGCCCACACCCGAGGAGGTTATCGCTGTATGGCGTGATAAGTATATGCGTTTGCAGGCTGAGTTTGACAACTATCGCAAGCGAACACTTCGTGAGAAGATGGATTTGGTTGCCAGCGGTGGAGCTGATGTGATAAAGAATATGCTCTCAGTGCTGGACGATATGTATCGTGCCGTTGCTGCTTCGGAGAAGAGCGAGGATATCACGGCTCTGCGTGAGGGCGAGAAGCTCGTATTGCAGAAGTTCGAGGAGGCTTTGCGTCAGAAGAGTGTAACGGAGATTGAGGCTCAGGATAAGGAGTTTGACCCCGACTTCCACGAGGCTGTGGCTCGCTTTGCTGCAGGTGAGGATAAGAAGGGTAAGGTTATCGATGTTGTGCAGCGTGGTTATATGTTGGGCGACAAGGTGTTGCGCTACGCTAAGGTGGTAGTGGGCGAGTAAAACGTTTAGATAATAATCAGATGTCAGAAAAGAGAGATTACTATGAGGTGTTAGGCGTTCAACGCAACGCTAATGCCGACGAGATAAAGAAGGCTTACCGCAAGGCTGCAATTAAGTATCACCCTGATAAGAATCCTGGTGATAAGGAGGCTGAGGAGAAGTTTAAGGAGGCTGCTGAGGCTTACGACGTGTTGTCTAACCCCGACAAGCGTGCTCGTTATGATCAGTTTGGTCACGCAGGTATGAGCGGTGCTGCCGGTGGTGGCTTTGGTGGCGGCTTCGGTGGAGGATTCTCTATGGAGGATATCTTCTCGCAGTTTGGCGATATTTTCGGAGGTCACTTTGGTGGCTTCTCGTCACGTGGTGGCGGCGGTCGCCGTGTAAACCGTGGCTCAGATATTCGAGTTAAGGTTAAGCTCACGCTTTCGGAGATTGCTAACGGCACAACCAAAAAACTCAAGATTAATAAATATATCTCTTGCGACAAGTGTGGCGGAACGGGTGCTAAGGACTCATCGTCATACTCAACCTGCTCGACCTGTAACGGTACGGGTGTTGTGACTCGTGTTGAGAATACATTCTTTGGTCGTATGCAGACACAGGGCGTATGTCCCACTTGTGGTGGTGAGGGTAAGACCATTACTGCTAAGTGTGATAAGTGCTCGGGCGAGGGTGTTGTTCGTGGTGACGAGGTTATCGAGATTAAGATTCCCGCAGGCGTTGGCGAGGGTATGGCAGTAACTGTATCGGGCAAGGGTAATGCAGCACGTCACGGTGGTGTGAATGGTGACCTGCTTGTAATGATTGAGGAGGAGCGTGATGCAGAGTTGGTGCGTGATGGTAACGACTTGATTCACAATTTGAACCTTACGGTTACAACTTGTATCTTAGGTGGCGAGGTTGAGGTGCCGACAATCGATGGTCGTGCCAAGATTAAGATTGCCCCGGGTACGCACGCTGGTAAGGTATTGCGTCTGCGTGGTAAGGGTCTGCCTGATGTAAATGGCTATGGTCGTGGCGATATTTTGATTGTTGTAGATATAACCATCCCCGACTCACTCACTGCTGAGGAGCGTCAGTTGGTGCAGAAACTCTCGGAGCAGCCCCACTTTAAGGAGGCGGAGAGCGTTGAGCAGCAGAACATCTTCGAGCGAATGAAGAATTTTTTTAGATAGATAAACTCTTAAAACCGAATATTATGGGATTCTTTTCACCACATAAGCGTCACGCTAATAAGTTCAACTATACGCCACGCTACTACGACCCCGCAAAGGAGGAGCGTGAGCAGCGTCGTTTGGAGTTGCGAGGAGAGCGTCGTAGCGATGAGGCGAAGAGTGGCGAGTATGAGCCTGGTCAGTACATTCGTGCCAAACGTGAGGCTCGTGAGAATCGCTTAGCGCAGGAGAAGAAGCAGAAAAACAGCGACAAGCGTATGAATATGTGGGTGACGGGCTTAGGCTTGATATTGCTCGTAATATTTATTTATGTGCTTGTTCCACGTATTGGAGCTATCTTCGAGATGGCAACATCGGATTCTAACGCCAAGTTAGAGGAGCGCCAGATGAAGGAGTATGAGGAGTTTAATCCCTATGCGCCTATCGTTATCGTCCCCAACGACTATCAGGAGGGTGACGAGATTGAGATTGTAGAGTAATCATACCCCAGCTAACCCGTATGGAGAATAAAATACGACTTTTGCCCGAAATTGTTGCCAACCAAATTGCGGCTGGTGAGGTGGTGGACAATCCTGCATCTGCTATCAAGGAGATGATGGAAAACTCCATCGATGCGGGTGCGTCGTCTCTTACTGTTAACTTCCGTAATGCGGGTTTGGAGCTTATTCAGATTGTAGATGATGGTTGTGGTATGTCACCGATGGATGCCCGTATGGCATTTGACCGTCACGCTACAAGTAAAATCGAGACCTTCGAGGATGTTTATCGCCTGCAAACTTTTGGTTTTAGAGGTGAGGCGTTGGCATCGATTGCTGCCGTAGCGCAAGTTGAGCTTCGTACACGTCAAGCGGAGGATGAGGTTGGTACGGTGACCATTGTAAATGGTGGCGAGTTCGTGTCGCAGACCCCTACAATGTGTCCCGTGGGTTCGCAATTTTTGGTGCGTAACCTCTTCTACACCGCTCCTGCACGTCGAAAGTTTAATAGCGACCGTACCAAGATGGTCAACGAGATTAAGAGGGTCTTTCGTCAGGTGGCACTCTGCAATCCGCAGGTGCGCTGTGAATTGATGTCTAACGATATGCCTATCATTACTCTTCCGTCGGGTTCGTTGTTGGAGCGAATAATAGGTGTTGTGGGACGTCATATTAAGACCAATTTGCTGGAGGTGGATGTCGATACCTCTATCGTTAAGGTTAAGGGTTATGTGGGTCGTCCATCGGCTGCCAAGCAGAAGAATAACGAGCAGTATCTCTTTGTAAATGGTCGTTTCTTCCGCTCGCCTCAGATTTACAAAGCCATAATGAAGGCTTACGAGAAACTCATTGCCGAAAAGGATTCTCCTTCATATTTCCTGTACCTTACACTCGATCCCGAGCGTGTGGATGTGAACGTCTCGCCACATAAGACTGAGGTGCGTTTTGCCGATTCTGAGGAGGTCAACCAGATTATTAGCGCTGCCGTGCGTAGTACGCTTGCCAAGAGTGGTAGTGTGGCGATGATGGACTTTGAGGATAAGGCGCCTATTGATATTCCGGTTTTGGGTGGGGCAAGTGGTGTGTATGCTGAGCCTAAGAGTTCGACAAATAGCGACTATAACCCCTTCCGTGAGGATTATATCGATGCATCTGTCTCTGAGCAGGACCTCAATGCGGCATTTGATGACCCATTTATTGAGTTGCCGTATAAGCGTGGCGCAGAGAGTATTCGTAGCGAGAAGCCAAAGCAGACGGATAGCCTGCGTGATGTATCGTGGAGAGAGATAGCTGCAAATAACGATTTTGCATTGACCGAAAGCGGTGCAAATAATGTTACAGTGGAGTCCTTTAGAGATCTTACAACTGATTACTCGCAGGGCATAGACCTTGCTGCGATGATGGATGTCGAGCAGGAGAGTACTCTCGAATATGTAGCATCAGCCGTTCAGCAGACCTTTGATTGTGAGCCGCAGATGGAGTTCACATCAGCTACGCCGCTCGTTGGAGGCTACGTTCTGGCGATGAGTGGCGGACGAAGTATGCTGGTGGATATGCGTCGAGCAAAGGAGCGAGTGTTGTATGATAGCTACGTGGCGATGATAGGCGCTGGCAGTATGGCGTCACAACGTCTGCTATTCCCTGAGCGACTGACTCTTACGGAGGATGACTATACGCTTCTCTCGGAGCACGAGGTGGAGTTTGCGGCGTTGGGTTTTGAGATAAACTTCGTGGGTGATTCGGTCGTGGAGCTCAATGCTATACCCTCAAGTATCGTGGGTGAGCAGGCTGACGAAGTGTTGTATGAGCTTCTGCGAGAGGTTGAGGTGGGTGATGCAGGTGAGCGTATGCGTTGCGATATGGCACGTGTTATGGCTGTTAAAGGCTCACGCCTTTCTCCAAAGGGAATCTCCTCGGAGGAGGCTATGGAGATGCTGGGACGATTGTGCGCCTGCGAGAATTATAGCTTCTCACCCTCGGGTAAGGCCATTATGGCAGAGTTTACCATCGAGGATATGAAGGCAAAGTTGAATTAACATACCGCCTGGGCGGTAAAAACAATATTTTATGTACGCACAAAGACAAGTTGCGACCCCTCCGGTGGTCAAGAATATAATAATTGCAAACTGCGTAGCGCTGTTGGCTACGGAGTTGTTACCCTTTGGAGATGATATACTTACACGCTTTGCGCTCTTTAATGTAGAGAGCCCGTTGTTTCATCTCTATCAGGTATTTACATATATGTTCCTGCACGGAGGCGTTTCGCACCTCTTCTTTAATATGTTTGCTTTGTGGATGTTTGGTCGCCAATTGGAGCGTGAGCTTGGTTCGCAGCGATTCTTTATCTACTATATGGTATGTGGCATAGGTGCCGCCTTGTTGCAGTTGGGTGTAGGTTATGCCGAGTATGCGCACGCTTTGGAGGCTGGCGGTATGAATGCCGCAATGCGTTTTCTGTATGTTC
>JAFNUH010000341.1 GCA_017384185.1 Alistipes sp. | reverse complement strand
TGAGCACCTCCTTTGAGATACCTGTATCCTCAGCACCCATAATGATTACGGTGGGCTTGCGGAAGTCGGCATCGTAGATTAGTTTGCGGCTCTTTTCGGTTGCTGCCACAGCCTGGAAGCCCTCAGCCTGCAAAGCCTTGATGGTGTTGCGGATAGAGCCTACACGGCATACGGGAATACGGCTAAGAGCACCTGCCGATGAACGCATAGCCTCCGAGTTTACGGGAGCAGAGTTCTTTAGCGGTGTGATAAGTCCGTGTGCTCCAGCACACTCGGCAGAGCGGGCAATAGCTCCGAAGTTACGCACGTCAGTTACGCCATCGAAGAGCATAATAAGCGGAGTCTCATCCTCTGGAACACGCTCCAGAATATCTGTTAACTCAACATACTCGATGGGTGCAATCTGAGCCACAACGCCCTGATGGTTTAGTTTTGTGAGGCGGTTGAGCTTCTCTACGGGAACCTCCTGAATGCGTATGCGGTGGCGGAATGCCAAGTCTCGCAACTCGGTCATAAGTTGTCCCTCTGCGCCCTTGCGAACATAGAGTTTTTCGATTTGTTTGCCGGTCTGAATAGCCTCTGCCACGGGGCGGATGCC
The DNA here is from genome assembly GCA_017384185.1 of Alistipes sp. GTDB lineage: Bacteria > Bacteroidota > Bacteroidia > Bacteroidales > Rikenellaceae > Alistipes. The sequence continues at coordinate 3,438 of JAFNUH010000341.1, read as the reverse complement.
AAAAACAATGTCGTTTGCCATATTATTGATTCTCTGTAATTTCTAATTCGTATGATGCCTTCTCCCACTCGTGCATCTGCTTGTCATATTGCGCTTTAAGGTCGTTGTATGCCGCATAATCGGCCTCGTTGTACTCGGTTGCCGTAGCGAATTTTTCATCGTAGGCTGCAATCTTGCTCTCAATCTCAGCCAGCTCCGCTTCGATTGTCTCAACCACCTTGCGCAGTTTGCGTATGAGCTTCTCCTGCTCCTTCTTCTGCTCGTATGATAGCTTGCCCGTAGAGGTCTCCTTTGCGGCAGCTGTTACGGGTGTATCCTTGCGTTCGATATCCTGCAATGACTCCACCTTGCGTTTCTCGAGGAAGTAGTAGATACCTCCCAGATACTCCTTCAGACCGCCATCACGGAACTCGTATATGCGGTCAACAATGCCATCGAGGAAATCTCGGTCGTGCGATACGAGGATGACCGTGCCGTCGTACTTCTGTATTGCACGCTTGAGAATATCTTTCGAGCGCATATCCATATGGTTTGTTGGCTCGTCAAGCACCAGTAGGTTATATGGCTCAAGCATCAAACGAGCCATCGCCAGGCGTGAACGCTCACCACCCGACAACACCTTAACCTTCTTATCTATATCCTCGCCTCGGAACAGGAATGCTCCCAGAATATCACGCAATCGTGTGCGAATATCTCCAACGGCTACACGGTCGAGCGTGTCGAAGACGGTGAACTCGCCATCCATCAAATCGTCTTGATTCTGTGCGTAGTAACCGATGTTTACGTTGGCTCCGAGTTTGATTGTTCCCTCGGTTTGCTCCAGCTCGCCGATAATCATACGGGCCATCGTTGTCTTACCCTCGCCGTTACGACCCACAAGGGCAATCTTCTGTCCTCGCTCGATGGTAAAGGTCGCATCCGAGAAGATTCGCTTCTCGCCAAATGCCTTGCCCACCTCCTTAATCTCAGCCACAATCTGTCCTGAGCGTGGTGCCGGTGGGAACTTGATATTTAGCGTAGCCAAGTCCTCCTCCTCGACCTCGATACGCTCCAGGCGCTCCAGCTGCTTGATGCGTGACTGCACCTGGTTACTCTTTGTTGGCTTATAGCGGAACTTCTCGATAAACTCCTCGGTCTTCTCAATCATTCGCTGCTGATTCTCGTATGCAGCCATCTGCTGTGCACGGCGCTCGGCACGTAGCTCAACAAATTTAGAGTAGGGTACTTTGTAGTCGTAGATATGTCCTAACGAGAGCTCTACGGTTCGTGTTGTTACATTATCCAAAAATGCACGGTCGTGCGATATGAGCAGTACAGCACCATTGTAGTTACGCAGATACTCCTCCAGCCACTGAATACTCTCAATGTCGAGATGGTTTGTCGGCTCATCGAGCAGGAATATCGAGGGTCGGCGCAGAAGTAACTTTGCCAGCTCGATACGCATACGCCATCCACCCGAGAACTCGCTCGTTGCACGGTCGAAGTCCGTGCGTTTGAAACCTAATCCAAGGAGCGTCTTCTCGATATCAGCTTCACGAGTATCGCCACCCAATATGTGGTAGCGATCCTGTGCATCGTTGAGCTTATGTAGAAGGTCGGCATAACCCTCCGACTCATAATCCGTGCGCTCGGCAATTTCGGCAGTGAGCTTTGCAATGTCAGCCTCCAGACGCAACACCTCGTCAAACGCCTTCTCTGTCTCAGCCTTTAGCGTCGTTGTGTCTGCCACTCGCATCTGCTGAGGGAGGTATCCGATAGAGCACTCGCCATTTATTGTAACGGCACCCTCGGTTGGCTGCTGCTCGCCGATGATGATGCGTAGCAGGGTGGTTTTTCCTGCTCCATTCTTGCCGACAAGACCTATGCGATCCTTCTCGTTTATCAGAAACGAGATGTTGTCGAACAGGGTCCAGCCACCGTAGCTGACGGTTAAGTTATCTAACGAAATCATCTTATGCCTCCAACATCTTTACAATCTCTGCCTCAGGGTCTGCCGCACCAAATACTGCGCTACCTGCAACAACTGCCTCAGCACCAACCGCAAAGACATCGCCAGCATTCTTTGAAGAGATGCCGCCATCAACCTCGATAAGGAAGTCGAGTCCCATCTGCTCACGCATTGCGGCCAACTCACGAATCTTATCCAGCGAGCCATCAATAAACGACTGACCACCAAATCCGGGTTCAACACTCATAACGAGTACCAAGTCAACCTTCGCAAGAATATCCTTCAGCACACTTGCCTCAGTCTTGGGCTTGATAGAGATACCAACCTTTGCACCAGCCTTGCGAATCTCGTCAATGCAGAGGTCAATATGCTCCGTAGCCTCGTAGTGGAACGTTACGTAGTCGGCACCTGCATCAACAAATCGCTTAACATACTTCTCAGGCTCAACAATCATCAAGTGTACATCTAATACCTTGTTTGTAGCCTTGCGAATAGGCTTCATTACGGGGAAGCCGAACGAGATATTGGGGACAAATACGCCATCCATAACGTCGATGTGTACCCACTCCGCAGCACTGCGGTCAATCATCTTTGTATCACGTTCGAGGTTGCCGAAGTCTGCCGACAACATCGAGGGAGAGATTATACGTGTCATTTCCTATATTTTTTTCTTTATATAATCAACATTAGGTTTGTACACTCGAAACTTATTAGTTGTTAAAATAGTGTACATAATATCTCAAGTAGCAAAGATAAGAATAATTAAGCATTTTTTGGTATAAAGTGGTTTAAACGTATTTAGATTTTGTAATAATGCAGGAAAAAATTACTTTTGCAAACGAATATTTAAACTATTTGCAATATGAAACGAGTTATAATTGTGTTATTGGCGCTTTTCGCAGCCGTAAATGTATCGGCTCAGGATTTGCGATTTGGCGTAGCTGGAGGTCTGAATTTGTCTTGGGAGAAAGAGAAGGTTGTAGGTGAAAAATATCTGTCTGATAGTTATGTTGGTTTCCAGGTTGGAGTAAAGGCTGAGATGGATTTTGCTGATAAGATTACAGATGGCTTTTACCTTGAAGGAAGCCTGCTTTATAGCCTGAAGGGTAGTAACAATGCTGGTATTCACACAAATCTTGGTTTTATTCACCTTCCGATAAACTTGTTGTACCGTATGCCTATCTCTGATAGCGTATCACTTATGGGAGGTCTCGGTCCATATTTATCGTTGGGCGTTTTGGGTAAGGATGTAGAGACCGTTAATGGTTCAAAGGTTAAGACTGATGTGTTTGGTTCTGTTTATCAGCGTTTCGATTTTGGTTTGAACTACAAGATTGGTGTTGAGATGTGGAACCAGTGGAAGTTCTATGCTGGTTTTGAGCACGGTTTGCTGGATTTGACCAAGACAAAAGTTGATGATGCTCTTATCAATAAATGTCGTTTGCTGAACTTCTATATAGGTACAGCATATATGTTCTAAGCTGCAACGA
>JAFNUH010000043.1 GCA_017384185.1 Alistipes sp. | reverse complement strand
TTACAAAACGTCACGACGGTCAAGGTGTAAGCGGCTCGGTAAATGTTTCGGGTAGCACTATCGGTTCGTGGAGCACCGACGTTCTGCTTAGCTACAAAAAGGGCGCAAGCCGCTGGTATATCGGTGGCACAGGCTCAGAAAGACGTGGCAAGAGTGATTTCGAGCAGACAAAGACTACCATTGTCGATGACTATGTAACAACCTCAAAATCAAATGGTATTCGTACAAGCCACAACGACTCTTACATTGGTCGTGTAGGTTGGGAGTTCGGTAAGAATGGGCACTCGCTCTTAGTTGAGGCTCAGGCTGGTATGACCAAATCGGGACGTGGAGGAGAGATGCGTTATGACGAGCACCGCACGCAAGGTGACGTAGTACTTAACGACAATCTCTACGACAGTAAAGACGGCATCTCCAACGAAAAGCAGTTGGCACAGATTGCAACAGACTACGTGTGGAAGGTAAATGAGCGAGGCGATAAGTTTGCCATCACGGGTCGTTTCCGCTACGATTGGTATGCTTTGGAGTACACCGAGAGTAATATGTTCGATATGTCGGGCGTGCGCTACGAGGGCACACGAGGCTACGAGAGCGAGCACCACTGGGATATCGACGCAACGGCAAGTTACCAGCTCAACTATCGAGAGAGTGGCAAGGCTGAGATTGGTTACCAATTTACATCATACAGCGAGCACGGCGACTACAATATAAAGTATTGGGATAGAGGTAAGAAAGATTATGTATGGCAGGATGATCTCTATGCTCCATTCTTCTATCGCCGTCAAATTCACTCAGCATATTTGATGTTCAACGATAAGTTTGGACCTCTCGCCATTGAGGCAGGCGTGCGTGCTGACCACACTATCGACCGTATGGATATTGTCGTGGAGAAGGTGGATAGAAGCCGTTTCATCAAGCGCACGGAGCTATTCCCTTCGGCACATCTATCGTATGAGGCTCCCGGCAAAAACTACATCTCGGCAGGATACTCATACCGCACTAACCGTCCAGGTATCTGGCAATTAGAGCCATACATCACATACGAGGATTACTATACCAAGATGACGGGTAACCCCGATATTAAACCCGAGTACATCCACTCTGCCGAGGTTGGTTACCGCAAGACCATCGCCGAGGAGAACACAATATCTGTTACAGGATTCTACCGCCATCGCACAGGCGTACGTGAGCGTGTGCGTGTAGCCTACGAGCCCGGTGTTACACTCGACTCACTTATCAATGCTGGTAAGGACCGCACGTGGGGCGTGGAGCTTAGTGCGCAAATCAAGGCTACACGTTGGTGGAATATGAACATCAACGGAAGCCTATTCGACTACAAGTTTGACGCTGATTATGAGGGTTGTACCGATGCTACAAACACCGGCTACACAGCCTCAATGATTAACAACTTCACCCTGGGTCGCACCTCTCGCTTGCAGTTTGATGCAAATGTTGTAGGTCCTACAGTATTGACACAGGGTCGTGAGGATGCATACTGCTACTTCGACCTCGCATTCCGCCAGCAACTATTTAAGAATAAGATTTCGGCATCTATCGTGGCGCACGATGTGTTCCGCACGGCTCGATATAACAACTACCGAATATCGCCCACACTGAACTCTACGACACACGTACGCCCTCGCTATCCGAACATCGTTCTATCGGTTAGCTACGTCTTTAACTCAAAGCACAAGGAGCACACGGGAGCAGTATCTAAGGGCGCCGTATTCGAGGGTAAGGATTTCTAATCATACCACGTCATAGGTTGATTAAATTTATCGTGGCAATAGCTTGTCACTAACTAATAATAATCTGCGCAAATGTTGCGCAGATTATTATTTATATATATGTATACGACACGATTTAGGGCACTTCTGTCGAAAATAGCTTACCGTGAAGTTAACAAATAGTTTACATTACGGAGAATAGCGTATTACAATCACAAACCAAATAACATTACTACGCTTACGAACTGTAACCAACTGCTACTCAATTCCGCCATTATCTTAGCAATGTTAATTTTATATTAATTTTTTTTGTTAATTATGAATTTAATATCTAACTTTGCGGTTGACTTTTTATATTAAAGTTCAAATACAAAAGTATTTAAAACGTACAAAAAATTAATGCTTATGGTTAGGAAAATTGTACTTTCTATCATTGCTGTTCTGGCAGTTAGCTTCGCAGCTATCGCACAGAACGTGCAGGTAAGCGGTACCGTTGCTGATGAGTCGGGTGCTCCCGTTATCGGCGCAGCTGTCGTTGTTGACGGCACTTCAATCGGTACTACTACCGGTGTGGACGGCGGTTTTAAGCTGTCAGCTCCTGCAAATGGAACCATCACCGTATCTTTCGTAGGTTTCGAGGATGTTAAGGTTCCCATCGCAGGCAAAACATCAATCAATGTTGTCCTCAAGGCATCTGTTGAGCAGCTCGACGACGTTGTTGTCGTAGCGTTCGGCGCAAAGCGTAAGCAGGATGTCGTAGGTTCAGTTAGTAGCGTTAAGTCTACAATCATCAACAACTCTCAGGCTACTTCAGTATCAAGTGCTTTGGAGGGTGCTGTTGCTGGTTTGCAGGTAATTAGCTCTACTGGTCAGCCTGGTGCTGATTCAAGCATCGTATTGCGTGGTATCGGTTCATTGTCAGGTGGTAACACTGCTCTTATCGTAGTGGATGGTGTACCTTTCAACGGTCGTTTGTCAGACATCAACCCCGCCGACATCCAGTCAATCACTGTATCTAAGGACGCTGTATCTAACTCACTTTACGGTTCACGTGCTGCTAATGGTGTGGTAATGGTTACTACTAAGAGCGGTCGTCAGGACAGAACTCAGATTAACTTCACAGCTAACTGGGGTGTTACTAACCGTGCTTACAAGGATTACGATTACGTAACAGACCAGGGTGAGTTCTACGAGTTGACTTGGTATGGTATCCGCAACACTAATATGCTTGCTGGTATGAGCGCTGAGGAGGCTGCTTTGGCTGCATCACAGTCAGTTTTGGGTGAGCTCGGTAACTACAACTCATTCATCATCCCCGATGGCGAGTTCTTGGTAGGTACAGACGGTAAGTTGAACAAGTCTGCTAAGGAGCGTTACAACGACTCTTTCGCTGACGCTTTGTTCGACAGCGCTATGCGTCAGGAGTATCAGGTATCAGCTTCAGGTGGTACTGACAAGACAAACTACTACCTCTCAATGGGTTACCTCGACAACGACTCTTACGTTATCGGTTCAGACTACAACCGTATCTCAGCTCGTGCTAACGTAAACTCACAGTTGAAGTCTTGGTTGAAGGTTGGTACTAACATTGCTTACTCAGTAACTGAGATGAACGGTGTTAAGGATGGCGTAGGTCAGGCATCTAACCCCTTCGACGTAGCTCGTTCTTGGGCTCCTATCTTCCCCGTACACGGTTATGATGAGAAGGGTAACTTGGTTTATGACGCTAACGGTGAGCCCGTATATGACGCTGGTACAGGTCAGACAGCTGGTACACTTTCACGTCCTATCGCAACAAACCAGAACGTTATCTGCTCTATGTTGGAGGATATCAACCGTAACAAGTATCACAACTTGACTACTCGTTCATTCATCGAGATCAAGTTCTTGAAGGATTTCACTTTCACAGCTAACTATAGCTACGACTACACTAACAACAACGCTACTACTTTCTACAGTACAAAGGTTGGTGACGGTCAGTCATTCGGTGGTCGTGGTACACGTGGTTCTTACAACTCTTATACTCAGAACTTCAACCAGTTGTTGGCTTACAACAAGGTTGTAGGTGATCACAACATCTCTGCAAAGATTGGTCACGAGTACTATAACTACAAGAGCGATTCATTCTCTGGTCAGAAGACTCGTTTCTTCGATCCTTTGAACCCCGAGTTGGATAACGGTGGTCAGTTGGAGTACATCTCAAGCTCAACTTCAGAGCACTCTATCGAGGGTTACTTCGGTATGGCAGACTACAACTACGCTAACAAGTACTATGTATCAGCTGCTTTCCGTCGTGATGGTACTTCACGTTTCTTGAACCGTTGGGGTAACTTCTGGTCAGTAGGTTTGGCTTGGCGAATCTCTGGTGAGAACTGGATGCAGGGCGCTGAGTGGATCAACGATTTGAAGCTTCGTGCATCTTACGGTACTCAGGGTAACGAGAGCGTATTGAACGCTACTCCTTATATGGATCAGTACTCTATCACTTGGGACGGTTCACAGCTCGGTTACTCTCCCTCATTCTACGGTAACCCCGATTTGACTTGGGAGAAGCAGAAGACTATCGACGCTGGTGTTGACTTCCGCTTGTGGGACCGTGTATATGGTTCAGTTGAGTACTTCTACCGTCGTACAGACGATATGTTGTTCCAGAAGACTTTGGCTCCCTCTGCAGGTCGTCCTTACAACTGGGAGAACCTCGGTGCTATGAGCAACCAGGGTATCGAGTTCGAGGTTAACGTTGACATCTTGAAGGGTCGTGACTTCTCTTGGACTGCAACTCTTGTAGGTTCACACTACACAAATAAGATTCTTACTCTCCCCGAGGAGAACCGTAAGGATGGTATCGTAAGCAGTCAATTCAAGCTCTTCGAGGGCAAGAACCGTTACGAGTACTTCACATACCAGTACGCTGGTTTGGACGAGAACGGTGGTGCTCAGTGGTGGATGGACGAGGTTGACCAGGCTACTGGCGAGAAGACAGGTAAGAAGGTTAAGACTTCTACTTACTCTGACGCAACTAAGGATTGGCTCGGTAAGACTGCATTGCCCGATTTGACTGGTGGTTTCAACACTACATTCCAGTGGAAGGGTATCGACCTTACAATCGCTACTGCATTCCAGCTTGGTGGTTGGGCTTATGACTCAGAGTACACATCTGGTTTGAGCAACTCATTCTACGTAGGTCACCACAAGGATTTGTGGAAGACTTATAACCCTGTAACAGGCGAGGGTGAGTATCCCGTATGGAACGCTAACAACTCTTCAAATAGCTACGGTCAGACATCTGATGCACACCTTATCAAGGCATCTTACTTCAGCATCCGTAACATCACTTTGGGTTACTCATTCCCCAAGGCTTGGATGAACAAGTTGGGTATCGGTGGTATCCGTGTTTATGTAACAGGCGATAACGTTGCTCTCTTCTCTAAGCGTCAGGGCTTTGACCCCCGTGTATCTATGAGCGGTGGTAACGGTTCATTCGGTGGTTACTCTCCTATGCGAGTTGTATCAGGTGGTATTAACCTTACATTCTAATTATTAAAAGGAAAAGATTATGAAGAAGATAATTTCAATGTTGGCTGTTGCAGTAATGGCTGTGTCAGCTCTGTCATCTTGTATCGATGACGCTGAAGTTACTGCTTATATGACTCCTGATGTTAAGAACGAGATTGCATCAAAGGATCCCGATAAGGTGTTTGCTGCTGCAGTTGCTGGTTTCCACTCAGACATCCAGTCATATGTATATACAAATATGTCACACAACTACTTCGGTCAGAAGAGTTTTGACTATTTGACTTCTCTTATGGGTAACGATATGATTATGACAGGTCGTTTCGGTATGTCATTGTATCACTACTTGTTCGACTACTGGCAGGAGAACTACAATCCAACTGCAAACCGCTGGCGTCAGTACTACCTCAACGTCGACAATGCTAACAAGATGCTTGAGTCAATCTCTGACGATGAGACTAACCCCGCAGTATTGAAGTACAAGGCTACTGCTTTGGCTCTTCGTGGTTACTCATACCTCCACCTCTCTTATTTGTATGGTCTTCCCTACTATATGGGTGCTGACGATACAGTATGGGGCAAGGGTCAGAAGTATGACAACGCTAACACTCCCTGTGTACCTATCGTAACTGAGGATATTACAGGCGACCAGCCCCGTTCAACAGTAGGTCAGGTTTATGACTTGTTGATGGCTGATTTGAAGGAGTCTTACGATTTGTTCGTACAGTGCGGTATGGAGAAGACTGCATCTCCTACTGATATCGACGGTTGCTTCGCTGCTATGTACCTTGCACGTGCTCATATGATTAAGCACGAGTGGTCAGAGGCTGCTAAGTATGCTGATGTAATCATTAAGAATGTTCCCATTATGACTTCAGCATCTGATATTCTTCAGGGCTTTAGCTCATTGAACCTTCCTAACATCGTTTACGGTTGCGACATTACATCTGATAACTCTACTATCTATATGTCTTGGTTCTCACAGATGGATATGTTCGGTGATGGTTACGCTGCTATCGGTGTATGGCGTGCAGGTTTCAAGCCTACAGTTGAGCGTATGGGTGCAACAGATATCCGTCGTGACTGGTTCGTAACTCCCGACAACTACGATCGTTTGGCTGCAGAGTTGGGTCTTAATCCTATCATCTACTATCAGGTAGGTCCCGATGGTGGTGGTCTTCCCTGGTATCAGAGCTGTAAGTTCATCGGTGCTGGCCGTTCAAACGTTTCTGGCGGTTACGGTTCAGGCTGGGAGCTTGGTGACTATATCTACTTGCGTTCTGAGGAGGCTCACTTCATCAAGGCTGAGGCTTTGGCTCATATGGGTGACGCTAACGCAGTTAAGATTTTGAACGACTTTATGGTAACTCGTGATCCTAACTACGCTTACACATTCTCTTCTAAGGCTGCTCTTATCGAGGAGATCAACTACCAGAAGCGTGTAGAGTTCTGGGGTGAGGGTCTTGAGTACTTGGATAACCGTCGTTTGAACATTCCTATCGACCGTACAGACGCAACTTGGGGTGCAGACAACAACCACTTCTCAGGTGCTAAGATGGCTTTGACACAGGATGATAAGAACTTCTTGTATCAGTTGCCTTTGGCTGAGATGGAGAACAACACTGCTCTTACAGAGGCTGATCAGAACTAATAATTAGTTCAATCATAATAACGAACACCGTCCCATTTGGGGCGGTGTTTTTTTGTGGTTATGAGGAGGGGGAGACAGAAAGTAATACATACTTGGTATGGAGGATGTATAAAGGAAGCTATTGAGGCGGGTATTAACCATCGTGTAGCAGGGCAAATAAAGGCAAATGACAGGGAGAAACAGATGTGGAAGGAATATGTATCAGAAGATATAATGAGAGCTCGAATGTGGTTATTTTAGGGTGTGATATAGAAGGGGATTGTTGAGAGTATTATAAGTATGATAG
>JAFNUH010000340.1 GCA_017384185.1 Alistipes sp. | reverse complement strand
GGCTTACAAGAAGAATATGTTTGCTCTTCTCGATAAGCCCGGTTACGAGGAGGAGTCGAAGGCTATTAAAGCTCGCTTGTAATAAAAAGTGACAAGTTGGGTTATTGTGGCGTCTTGCTTGATTTTGGATTGCTCACATACGCCGAGTATGCTCCGCATCCAAAATCTGCGACAAGCCTCAAAATAACCTCAACTATCCACTTTTCTAAGGTGGCGTTGCGATATTATGATATTTTGGTGCTGACCTAAAGGGTTAGCACCTTTTTTTGTGCAAAAAACTCTTATTTCTCACTTTTTTGGCTATTTTTGTAATTTAGAAACAAATACATTGAATTATGATAAAGAAAATTTTCATCAGCGCCCTGTTGTGCTGTACATTCCTTACGGCTAATGCCGATGAGGGTATGTGGTTGCCGAATCTTATCGGCTCACGCATCAAGGATATGCGTGCTAAGGGTTTTCGCCTGAAGGCGGAGGATATCTATTCAATCAACAAGGCGTCGCTAAAGGATGCTGTTGTTCAGTTTGGTGGCGGATGTACGGGCGAGTTCCTCTCGGGTGAGGGTCTTCTGCTTACAAACCACCACTGTGGCTACGGCTCTATCCAGCGCCTGTCGTCTGTCGAGCACGACTACCTCACACACGGCTATTGGGCTATGTCGAAGGAGGAGGAGTTGCCCGTGCCGGGTTTGACCGTGAGCCTTTTGGTTCGTATGGAGGATGTTACCGAGCGTCTGGCAAAGGGCGAGAAGGCTGAGGATATTATCGCCGAGGCGAAGAAGGGCGAGGGTTACCGTGCCTCTATCGAGCAGATGTACTACGGCAACCAGCAGTTCCTGTTCGTATATCAGACCTACCGTGACGTGCGCTTCGTAGGTGCGCCCCCCTCATCAATCGGTAAGTTTGGTGGCGACACCGACAACTGGGTGTGGCCTCGTCATACGGGCGACTTCTCAATCTTCCGTGTATATGCCGACGAGAATAACAACCCCGCCGACTACTCAAAGGATAACAAGCCCTACCAGCCTAAGCGTCACTTCACAATCTCAACGAAGGGTGTTGACGAGGGTGACTTCACTATGATTTACGGCTTCCCCGGCAATACGCAGGAGTATGTTACAGCCGACGCCGTAGAGTATGTTGCTAAGGTCTCTGACCCGATGAAGATTGCTCTTCGTACGCAGCGTCTTGAGATTATCGAGGCTGCGCAGGCTGAGAGCGCCGAGGTGCGTATCGCATTTGCTGCCGTACACGCAGGTATCGCCAACGCTTGGAAGAAGTGGCAGGGCGAGGTTATGGGTCTTAACCGTCTTGGCACCGTTGAGAAGAAACGTGCTTACGAGGAGTCATTCGCTGCTTGGGCGAAGACTAAACCCGAGTATGCGAACCTCTTGGATGATATGCACAAGGCTTATGAGGAGGTAATCCCTGGCTACTATATGCGTGAGCTCTACTCGGAGTCTATCGCAACCATCGACGCATACTCATTTGCTCGTTCGCTGTGGACAGCTGTAACACGTGCTGAGAAGGAGGGCAAGACTTACGATGTTGAGAAGGCTCACCAGAACTTCCTCAAGACATATAACCAGAATATCGACCAGGCTATCGCACGCCGTATGGTAGTCGAGTTCTGCGAGCGTGTAGCGCCCGAGCGTATGCCTGCCGATTTGAAGGTACAGATTAACTACTACGGCGGTGTGGAGAAGTACGTCGATGCTCTGTTCCGCAGTAGCCGTCTGTTGGGCAAGGAGCCTATCACCGTATCGGATGTTCGTGGCGATGCTATGACCGAGTTTGTGCGTATGTTTAACACCATTCGTAACGACGCTCTCAACTATTCATATCGCAACCTGAGCAACGTTCCCGCCGTGGAGAAGTATTATCGCCCCTATATGCGTGCCCTGCGTGAGTGGGACAAGGAGCGTGCATTCTACCCCGATGCAAACTTTACGTTGCGTGTGGCTTACGGTACTGTTGCAGGCTACGAGTATGCCGATGCCGAGTATCACCACCCCGTATCGACTATCGACGGTATTATCGCTAAGGACGACCCCAATATCTACGACTACAACATCCCGCAGTCGTTGCGTGACATCTACGCTACGAAGGATTATGGTCGCTGGGGTCAGACAATCAACGGTCGTTACTCTGTTCCCGTGTGCTTCCTCGCTACGAACCACACATCGGGCGGTAACTCAGGCTCACCGGTAATCAACGGCAAGGGCGAGTTGATTGGTATCAATTTTGACCGTACTTGGCGTTCTACGATGAGCGACATCGAGTTCGACCCCACCATCTGCCGTAACATCTCGGTAGATATTCGCTACGTGTTGTTTGTTATCGACCGTATCGGAGGTGCATCGTACCTCTTCGATGAGATGAACTTGAAGTAATAAGATTCTATTCAATAAAAATGCTACTCTCGCTGTCGGGTGTCCGCTGCGAGGGTAGCGTTGTTGTAAAACGATACGAAAAATGTTTGAATCACTCTTTCTTACGCACTCGTCCCTGCAAGCAGTGGTCATCATATCGCTCATCTGTGCCGTGGGTCTTATCTTCGGCAAGGTGAGGGTGTGGGGCGTTTCGCTGGGCGTTACCTTCGTATTCTTTGCAGGTATCGTGGCGGGACACTTCGGCGTGAGTATCGACCAGAGGATGCTGCTCTTTGCTGAGAATTTCGGTTTGGTGTTGTTTGTCTATTCGCTTGGTGTACAGGTAGGTCCAGGTTTTATGAGTGCCTTTCGTGAGGGTGGCGTGAAGCTCAATATGTTGGGCTTGGCGGTAATATTCATCGGCACGGCGATGGCAATAGCCTTCAGCTTTGGCTTGGGATTGCCACTCTCGGAGATGATGGGTGTGCTGTGTGGTGCTACGACCAATACCCCTGCGCTGGGTGCATCACAACAGACCTTGGCTCAGATGGGCGAGCCGACAACAGCCCCAGCGATGAGTTGTGCCGTGACCTATCCGCTGGGCGTTGTGGGAGTGATTATCGCTATTCTTCTTATGCGCCGTCTGTGGGTGCGTGAGCAAGATATGTCAAGTCCTAACGAGGAGCATATAAACAATACCTTCTTGGCAACGTTGCAGGTGCAAAACCCAGGTGTCTTCGGTCGTGACCTGCACAATGTGGCTGAGCTTACGCACGTGCCCTTTGTTATCTCACGTCTGTGGCGTGATGGCAAGGTGATTCTTCCCTCGAACGATACTCATCTGCAGGAGGGCGACCGTGTGCTTATCATCGCCTCACGCAAGGATATGGATACTATGGAGGCTATGATTGGCAAGCGTGAGAGTATCGACTGGAATAGAGACAATGTCGATTGGAACGCCATAGACCGCCAATTGGTCTCTCGTCAGATTATCATCACCCGCCCCGAGATAAATGGCAAACGCCTCGGCTCGTTGCGACTGCGCAATAGCTACGGAATAAACATCAGCCGAATATATCGTAGTGGTGTGTCGTTGCTGGCGACACCCGACCTGCGCCTGCAGATGGGTGACTGCGTCGTTGTCGTCGGAGGCGAGCGAGCTGTGATGAAGGTGGAGAAGGTGTTGGGAAATGCCGAGAAGGAGTTGCAGGAGCCAAACCTTACATCTATATATATTGGTATCGTTCTGGGTCTTATCTTGGGTGCCGTACCCTTGAGTCTGCCCGGCGCTGCCTTCCCCGTAAAGTTGGGTTTGGCGGGAGGACCTATCGTCGTGGGTATCCTGATTGGAACATACGGACCACGCCTGCACCTTATAACCTACGCCACACGCAGTGCAAACCTTATGCTACGAGCCTTCGGTCTGTCGCTCTACTTGGCGTGCCTCGGACTTAGCTCGGGTGGTGAGTTTTTTGCTACGGCGATGAGTTCAACGGGTTTGATATGGGTCGGATTGGGATTCTTGATTACGCTTCTGCCTGTCGTGCTGGTTGGCGTGGCTGCTATGCGCTGGGCGAAGGTCGATTTCGGTGCTACGTGCGGTATGTTGTGTGGCTCGATGGCAAACCCGATGGCACTTAACTACGCCAACGAAACCATCCCCGGCGACCACGCATCGGTTGCCTACGCTACGGTTTATCCGCTCTCGATGTTTATGCGAGTGTTGCTGGCACAGCTGGTTTTGATGCTGTTTTTGTAGCGAGGAGCGAGTTTTAGGGCTTAAAATTGACTAAAAAACGATTATTTTATCAATTTTTTCAAAAAAATTTTGCGAATTACGAAATAGTGCCTATATTTGCACACCTTTTCGGCAGAATGGTGTTAAAACCACTGCAAAAGATGG
>JAFNUH010000339.1 GCA_017384185.1 Alistipes sp. | reverse complement strand
GGCGTCCGCGGTCAGATCCCGGCAAAATTCCTTCAGCGTCTTGCCTTTCCCCGCATCCTCCTTGCCGGAGGCGCCTGCGGAACGGCCGCCCTGATACTGACTGCGATTAGGCGAAGCACTTGTCGTTAGCGAATTATCTGACACAGGCTCAAAATTGCAGTTTTTATATTTTGGCATATATCTAACGCTGTTAATCTCAGGTGGTGGAAAATATGCCTTTAGCGAGATAATTCTGCCCGACAAAAATGTTCTAAATCGCTAATTTCTCAGCCAAAAAGAGATATAATACTCAAAGACAATATTTTTTTTCTAAATTTACACCGTTAAACCGAGATATACGGAAATTCCTATTATGAAGAAAAGTATTATTTTGTTGTGTGCTTTGCTCTTCTCTTTCGTTGCAAACGCACAAGATGTAGATATGCAACCTCTACCCCATAAGGTGGAGAATCTCGAATTGCGTGACCTGAGAAACAAGCCCACGAAGTTGCCATACTATGGCGAGAAGAATGCTCTGATTTTCTACGTTGACCCCGACAAGCATCGCCAGAATCACGAGTTTACCGTAGAGATTGAGGAGAATAAGAGAGCGG
This sequence comes from Alistipes sp., assembly GCA_017384185.1. GTDB lineage: Bacteria > Bacteroidota > Bacteroidia > Bacteroidales > Rikenellaceae > Alistipes. The sequence continues at coordinate 1,279 of JAFNUH010000339.1, read as the reverse complement.
CAGGTCCCAATATCGAGGGTTTCGGAATTATCAACCTCAAGAATACCATCTTCCCCAACTCTATTGTTCGTGCACTTGCTCGTAAGCGTACCGAGAAGAACCACGCAACAATTATCACTGACCCCGATTGCATCGTGGCTAAGGAGTGGGGCTTGGGCGATTGTAATAACTATTTTATAATTATGATTGTCACCAAAGAGGGTGAGTTGGTATATTGCAAGAAGGGTGAACTCACCAAAGAGGATCAGGAGGAGTTCTATAAAGTAGTTGACAAATATCGTTAGTCGATGCGAAAATTATCCGTTGTGCTTGTAGCTCTCGTGCTTACGGCAAATATTGCTGTGGCAGGAGGTGCTACGACCCATCAGGATACGATTCGCACCAAAAAGCAAGCTACATACTACGACCCGATAGATTACAATGCTGTATTGTATAATCTGGAGCGGGCATCACAAAAAACATTTGCTCAGCGTCTATACTCCGCCCTCACGCAGCCTCTTGTGCAGCGTGATAACATAGACGTTTCGAGTCACTTTGGCGTAGCATACACGCAAGAGACCAACTTCGCTTTTACGGCAGCGGCTACGGCATCGTATAAATCCATAAAAACATCTTCTCTCACATCCGTTGCATCGTTGGCGGCTATGGTGTCGGTAAATGGTTTTTTCAGGGTGCAGGCTGCTGGCGTGAACTATTTTAGCGAAGATGATAAGCTGCAATATGAAATCGGTGGTGGCTCTATGCCCGTTAAGTTTTGGGGCTTGGGTTACAACACTGCAAGTAGCAACATTCGCACTAAATACACTCGTCGAGACTTCAATACCTCGGCTCGTTATATGCACCACTTTGTAGGAGGTCTGTGGGCTGGCGCAGGGTTAAATCTCAGATACGATAAAGGTGATAAATTCGACTCCATCGGAGAGAGTTTCCTCTCGCTTGGTGGGCAGGCGGTGCGCTCGGTTTTCACAACCGGCATTTCTGTAAGTGGCGTATATGATACACGAGATAACGACCACACAACTGCCCGTGGTTTGTATGTTGCGCTAAACTATGAGCTACGTCCCAAAGCCTTCGGCAATTACCATAAGACACTTAATCACTTTACGGCACAGATTGACTACTTCACACCCTTGTGGCAGGGATGTGTTATGGCTATTGATGCCTATGGCGATTTATGGTCGTCGGACGCTCCTTGGCTATATTGGGCATCTATTGGAGGCTCGGAGCGTATGCGAGGATACTATTTGGGACGATACACCGACCGCAAGATGATAACGGC
>JAFNUH010000338.1 GCA_017384185.1 Alistipes sp. | reverse complement strand
TGGGTGGCGGCGGAGGTGTCGGAGTTGAAGGTCAACTACTCGGGTCACTGCTATATGGAGCTTGTCGAGAAGAGCGAGCCGACGAAGGGTGGCACAGCCATTCCCCGTGCGCAGGCGAGAGCGGTGATATGGCGCTCGCAATATGCTATGATCGCCTCGTACTTTGAGGCGGAGACGGGCAGTCGTCTGGCGGTAGGTATGAAGATTTTGGCTAAGGTGATGGTGTCGTACCACGAGTTGTACGGTCTCTCGTTGCAGATTATCGACCTCGACGCCTCCTACACCTTGGGCGAGGTGGAGCGACAGAAGCAGATGACCATAGCGCAGTTGCAACGTGATGGCGTGTGGGATATGAACCGTGAGGTGGAGCTACCGCTCCTCACTCAGCGCATAGCCGTGGTGTCGAGCTCAGCGGCGGCAGGCTACCGTGACTTCTGCAACGAGCTACGTGAGGGTGGCTATGCCTTTCGCCTGACGCTCTTTGATGCCGTGGTGCAGGGTCAGGCGGCAGAGGAGTCTATCTGTCGGGCGCTGGCAGATGTAGCCCAGCGTCAGGAGGAGTTCGACGTGGTGGTGCTGATACGTGGCGGTGGTTCGGCAAGCGATTTGAGCTGTTTTAACTCTTACAGGTTGTGTAGCTACGTGGCGCAGTTCCCCCTTCCCGTAATCACGGGCATAGGTCACGACAAGGATACCAGCGTAGCCGATATGGTGGCACACACACCACTCAAAACACCTACGGCAGTGGCGGCGTGGCTCACCGAGCGTATGGCGCAGCAGGATGGCTGGTTGGAGGAGGCTGCGATGCGACTTGCGGAGGCGGCAACACGAGCCACACAACGTGAGCAGCTGCGACTGGAGCGTATGTCGGGCGAGGTGATGCGCTTGGGTGGCACATACTGCGAGCGGGCGCAGGCTCGGCTGGCGATGCTCAGAGAGCAATTATCTGCCGAAGTGGCACGTTTTATAGATAGGCGACAGATGTTCCTTGCGACGGCTGAGGGCGTGGTCGAGGGGCGCAAGCCTGATAATATTTTAAGGATGGGCTTTGCCATAGTGCGATGCGATGGTCGTGCGGTGAGCTCTGCCGAGGCTCTTGCGGGGCGTGAGGTGGAGATTGAGTTGGCAAAGGGCAAGGTTAAGGCTAAAGTAGAATAGAGATAATATGGCAAAGAAAAAACTAACATACACCGAGGCGGTGGCAGAGATTGAGCAGATTCTCGTGCGCCTGCGAGGTGAGCAGATTGATGTTGATACGCTGGCTGCGGAGGTGAAGCGTGCCACGGAGCTTATAGCGCAGTGCAAGGCTCAGCTCACAGATGTCGAGAAGGCGGTAAAGGCCGAGCTGGAGGCATAAACTACGAAACAGGTCAAGAGAATGAAAGCACTAATAAAACTACTGTTAAATCTCTTTCCTCGCACGGTGTTGCAACGCTTTGCCGAGTGGATGGTGCCCATCTTGGGATGGTTCTACATCGGCAAGGGCAAGGAGTGCCCGTTGTGTGGCTGTCTCAGGCGTAAGTTCCTGCCCTATGGCTACGTCTCGCCACGAGAGAATGCCCTCTGCCCCAACTGCTTGGCGCTGGAGCGTCACCGTCTGTTGTGGTTGTGGTTGCTCCGAGAGAGCGATATAGGTCGTGGAGCTATGGCGTTGCCACGCCTGCTACACATCGCCCCTGAGGTGGCGCTGATGCGAAAGTTCCGCAAGATGTACGCCTCGCAACCCGAGCGATATGTAACGGCAGACTTGGAGAGCCCGCTGGCAGATATGCACTTCGACGTGCAACATATTCCGCTTGGGGATGGGGAGTTTGATGCCGTGATTTGCAACCACATCTTAGAGCACGTCGAGGATGACAGGCTCGCCCTGAGGGAGTTGCACCGCATATTGCGACCCGGTGGCTGGGGCGTTATACTCTCGCCCGTGGAGCTGGAGCGTGAGACGACATTCGAGGATGACACGATTACCGACCCCAAGGAGCGCACCCGCATCTTCGGGCAGTATGACCATAGACGAATTTATGGTCGTGACTACTCAAAGCGTCTTGCCGAGGCGGGATTCGAGGTCTATGACATACCCTACAAAGAGGAGTTATCACGCAAGGAGCAGGAGCTATATGCCCTGCCCGACGAACATTTATATGTTGTCCAAAAGATAAAATAAGGATTATGGACGTTTTACAGAAATACAATTCACTGCGCCGCACGATGGCGGAGAGTTACTCGGAGGCGAGCCAGCAGTCGGTTGACAAGGCTCTTATCTATGCCGCCGAGCATATGAGAGAGTATATGCGCTACAACGGCACACCGATGATGGACCACGACGTGGCGGTGGCTGAGATTGTGGCACGTGAGATAGGCTTGGGTCGTAACTCGACCATAGCTGCCATCCTGCACGACGTGCTGCGCATAGCAAACAAAGAGCGTCCCGAGGAGGTGGAGAGCCTCTCACGTGAGATACGTGAGCAGTTTGGTGAGCCCGTGCTGGGTATCATCGTGGGGCTGTGCAACATCTCTAACATCAAACTCAAGGTGTCGAAGGAGCAGGCGAACGACTTCCGTGATATGATTGTGAGCTACTCGCAAGACCCCCGTGTCATACTTATCAAGCTGGCAGACCGTTTGGAGGTTATGCGTGAGCTCGCCATCTTCCCGCCCGACAAGCGCCGCAAGAAGAGCTGGGAGAGTATGAACCTCTACGCCCCCATTGCCCACAAGCTGGGATTGTATGCGCTGAAGAGCGAGCTGGAGGATTTGGCATTGAAGTGGTTAGAGCCGAAGGATTTTGAGTATATCTCACGCCGTCTGGAGGAGACCGAGAGCGAGCGACAGACCTTCATCTCTCGCTTCCTTGTCCCCATCGAGGAGCGCCTGCACAATATGCACGGACTCAGCTACCACATAAAGAGCCGTACAAAGTCGGTTTACTCGATATGGAACAAGATGCGCAAGCAGAACGTACCCTTCGAGGGCGTTTACGACATCTTCGCCCTGCGCATCATCATCGACTGCCCCCGAGAGTTGGAGAAGCAGTTCTGCTGGATGGTATATTCTGTGGTGAGCGACTGCTACACACCCAACCCCAAGCGTATGCGTGACTGGGTGACAATCCCCAAGAAGAATGGCTACGAGTCGTTGCACACCACCGTCTCGGCGGGCGAGGGTCGCTGGGTGGAGATTCAGATTCGCACCGAGCGTATGGATGCCGTTGCCGAGCGAGGTATCGCCGCACACTGGCGCTACAAGGGTGTAAATCAGGGTGCGCAGACCTCGGAGCAGTGGCTCAGCCGTCTGCGTGAGGCGTTAGAGGAGACAACACATTCGCTCTCGCAACGCTTCGAGGCGAAGCCCTCGACAAGCGAGATATTTGTCTTCACACCCAATGGCGATATTCGCAAGCTACCCGAGGGTGCTACCGTTTTGGACTTCGCATTCGACATACACACAAACCTCGGCTCGACGTGTACGGGCGGTAAGGTGAACAATCGTGCTGTGCCCATACGTGAGGTGCTGCACAATGGTGATATTGTGGAGGTTATGACCCAGAAGAACCAGGTGCCGAAGGCAGACTGGTTGAACTTCTGCGTAACGTCGAAGGCACGAGGTCGCATCAAGTCGTTCCTGCGTGAGGAGCAGATGAAGTACGCCCGTATGGGTCGTGAGGAGCTGGAGCGCAAGCTCAAGAATTGGAAGATAAACGTCCCCATCGACGAGGCTGTGGCATACTTGGGCAAGGTGCTGAAGGTGCGCACGGGACGTGAGGTATATTCGATGATTGCGTTGCAGAAGATTGACTTCATCTCGATAAAGGAGATTCTCAACCAATGGATTTCGGGCGAGGCGGAGGAGCAGCGCCGTGTAGCGGCGGCGGAGGCTGAGCGCAAAAAGGAGGAGCAGAAGGCGGCGGAGCCTACAACGTCATCACACCGCTCGGATGCGCTGGTCATCGACGAGAAAATCAACAACATAGAATACAAGCTGGCGAAGTGCTGCAACCCCATCAAGGGTGACGACATCTTCGGTTTTGTGACCATCTCATCGGGCATCACAATCCACCGCTCGGATTGTCCCAATGCGGCACGATTGAAGGAGAACTACCCCTATCGTGTAATGGAGGCTCGCTGGCGTGGCAATGCCGATGGCTCGTTCCGAGCTACGATAGCCGTGACGGGTGCCGACCTGGCGGGTTTGGCAAATCAGATAACCGAGATTGTGACACGAGAGATGAAACTCAATATGCGAGGCTTGAACTTCGTATCACGTGGCGACGGCACGATGCAGGGCACAATTAGTGTCGAGGTGTCGAGTGCCACGGTTGTCGATATGCTCATCCACGCTATTATGCGCATACGTGGCGTACAACGTGCCTACCGTGTGAATAATTAATATGGAGAGGGGTTATGTATATATGCTGACAAATACTTATCACACTGTCTTATACACGGGTGTGACAAGTAATTTACAGAAACGCATAGCCGAGCATCGAAACAAGAGCTTCGGCGGATTTTCGGCTCGCTACAACCTTTATATCGTTGTATATTTTGAGGAGTTGCCAAACATTATGACGGCAATAGAACGTGAGAAACAGATAAAAAGGTTGTCTCGCCACCGCAAGGAGTTAATTATAAATAGAGTTAATCCCTCTTGGGAAAATTTGATGTAAAAAAGCAAACGTCATACCCCGATGCGAAGCAGCGTAGGGTATCCTCGGGGAACTGAGCAGGACGACTCTTGACGGGAGGATTGCCTGCGCCACCTCTAACCGAGGTGTCGGGCAATGACGTGAAAGGTTGATTTGTAATATAAAAACGTCATACCCCGATGCGAAGCAGCGTAGGGTATCCTCGGGGAACT
>JAFNUH010000042.1 GCA_017384185.1 Alistipes sp. | reverse complement strand
GTATTCCTACTGCTTGGGGAAATCTATGAGATATACCAGATGTTGCAAGTCTCGCAACATATTACGCTTCTCCTCCTTAGGTGAATAGATATAGCAGTCGAGTGTAACAACCTCATTTGTCGCCTGATTAACGGTCGTATAGCTCACAAACGGACCACCCATAAAGTAGTTCTCAACATCCCACAAACCAACCATCTCAATCCACGGGCGTTCGCCTATGCGGATAGCACGATGGTCAGGTTTATAAGGAACATACTCAGTGCCCGACTCGTCGGCAATCTTGTCAACGGTAATCATATATGAACCATCTACAGGACCTGGGATGCGCTGTGCAAAGCGGTTACGAGCCTTAACAAGAGCCTCAGCCGTTAGCGACTCCTTACCCTCGTAAGGGTATTTATAGATAAAGAAACCCTTGCTTGCTGCGGGGTACTCCTGCGAAATCCAGACCATATCCTCGCTCTGGGTGCGAATCTTAAAGTTGTCGGGGATATAGACATCAATGCCGAAGTTCTGCTTCAGCAAATCGTACATCGTCTTCGAGTAGTATTGCTTTGTATAGTTTATTGTGCGGTCACGCTCCGCCTTCTCCAAGACATATTGTATATTCTCACGATTCTCAGAGATATACTCTGCAACCGATGCATTGTCGTGACCCTTGATTGTAACAAACACCTGCGGGTGTGCCGTAACATCATACTCGACGTTAATCTCCGGCTCTGAGATAGACTCATCTACCACAACCGAAACAATATTGCGGTGTCGCTTTGTCAAGCTCTTGAAGTTGTTGGGCATAATACGCACAACATCATACATAGGCTCATACGTAACCAGCTCCTTGACTGGCTGCTTGAATACGTTACGCAGCGTATCACCCAGCTCGCTCTGCCACTCCGCCTGACCGCAAATCAAAATCATCTCGTATGGCTGACCCGTAGCTGTTTCGCTGGCAGATGACAACTGCGTAAATGCCTTACAACCGACCATAGCCACACAAGCCGAGATGGCAACCATCAGATTTAGAAAAACTCTTTTCATATATTATTTCTTTTTTTATAGCTATACAATGCGGCAAATATGCCCAAACATAACTGCACACCTTGACAAATATAACTAAAATTTCAGTTTACACAAAATATATACCCTAAAATAGATAAAAAAGCATTACTTTTGTTGCTGAGAAAAGTTTTCAGCGTAGAGAGATAGTTAAAGCTATGAAAATTAAGCCTTGGCGTTTTATAAAACGACTCTATCCCGACTTTATTTGGGAGATAGACGACAGTAACGGAATATTCCTCACCTTTGACGACGGACCAACGCCCGGCGTTACGGAGTGGATACTCGCCACGTTGCGCCGATATGAAGCTAAGGCAACATTCTTTGTGCTGGGTAAGAATGCCGAGCTCTACCCCGACCTCTACAAACGCATATTAGACGAGGGACACAAGATTGGCAACCACACATACTCTCACCAAAAGGGATGGGGAATGTCGCTCGAGAGATATATCGAGGATGTCGATTTGGCAGCAGGATTACTCCACACCGAACTCTTCCGCCCACCCTATGCACGTGTGACACCCTCGCAGATGCGAGCCGTAGGACAGCGCTACAAGATAATTATGTGGAACATACTCTCTCGTGACTACTCGCCCACCGTATCACCTACGGATTGTGCCAAAGGTGTTTTGAAACATCTTGCGCCAGGGGCAATCGTAGCCTTTCACGACAGCGACAAGTCGTTCCGCAATATGAGCTACGCCCTGCCACGAGTGCTGGAGCGTGCCAAAGAGTTGGGATTAAAGTGTAAAATAATAGAGTTGTAGGATGAAAGTTATTGTAGCCATCACAGGGGCAAGCGGAGCCATCTATGCACGTCGCACATTGGAGCTGCTACTACAAAGCGAGCAGGTGGAGCGTATTGCGCTCATCCTGAGCGATACGGCAGAGCGTGTTCTGGAGCACGAGCAGGTCACTCTCCCCAAGAGCGAGCGCATTGAGCTGTACGACAACCACGAGATGTTCTCGTCGGTAGCCAGCGGCTCGGCAGCGTGGGATGCGATGATTATCGTGCCTGCATCAATGGGTACGGTAGGTCGCACGGCTGCGGGAATATCTCAGACACTTATCGAGCGTGCCGCCGATGTGATGCTCAAGGAGCGCCGCCGACTGATTGTTGTGGTGCGAGAGACACCCTACTCGCTTATCCACCTACGCAATATGACAACGCTCACCGAGGCAGGGGCTATCGTACTACCTGCATCGCCATCGTTTTACTCCCACCCTACGACTATCGACGAGGCTGTGGATACGGTTGTCGAGCGCATAATCGCCCATACAGGTATCGACCTTGCCCACTACGAGTTCTCGGGCGTGGGCGGAAAATAAATTGCCACATTTAGTGCGGTTTACATATTTTTTATTACCTTTGCGGCGTCAAAAAAGAAAATTCTGATAAAAACTTATAATATTATGACTATCACAGCATCTGATATCAAGATTGGTATGTGCATCGAGATGGACAACAAGACTTTCCTCGTTGTTGATTTCCAGCACTGCAAGCCCGGTAAGGGTCCCGCTTTCGTACG
>JAFNUH010000337.1 GCA_017384185.1 Alistipes sp. | reverse complement strand
AAGACCGTCATCGGGTTAGCACCCAAGTCCTGCGCCGCCTCGATGTAGCTGTGGTCCATCTTCTGCATAACGTTGTAAATGGGGTAAATCATAAATGGCAGGAAGTTATAGACCATACCAAATATCAACGCCCCCTCACCCAGCGGGAAATGCAGGAAGTCAAACAGAGCCACCGTAGCCAGTGTACGCACCAGGATATTAATCCACATCGGCAGGATGAACAACACCACCATAACCTTCGAGCGACACAGCTCGGCATTGCTCAGAATATACGCCGCAGGATAGCCCAGGATGATGCAGAGCACCGTGGTAACAATCGCCACACCTATCGAATAGACGAAGGTATTAGCCGCCTCGGGGCTGGAGATAAACTTAGCAAAGTTAGCCATCGTAAAGTTACCATCGGCATCCTGAAAGGCATAGAGGAAAATCAGCGCCAGGGGCAACACCACGAAGATAATGAGGAATATCAGGTAAGGGATACTCCAATTACTTCGCTTCATAAAAAACTTTAACAACCACTTCATATCTTACGCTCAGCTAAGCAGTTATACTCTCTTGATACGCATATCGTCCGACTGAATCTTCACGCCCACGATGTCACGGTCATCCCACACGTCGTGTGTATCTACGTAGATATTCTCGCCATTATCCGTGCGAACGGTCAGGTGGTAGTGGTCGCCCTTGTAGAGGATAAAGCGCACATCGCCCACGAGCATACCATCCTCCTTGTTGTCCATCAGCTCAATCTTGTCGAAATCGACCTCGACAACAACAGCCTCGCCACCCTCGACATTGGGCTGCTCATTGCAGACAAGCTCCGTGCCCAAAATCTCGACGTGGGTAGCATCCACCATCTTACCCTCGAAGCGGTTTGTGGTGCGCTCCTTCTGCATAACGTGGATATCCGATGGCTTGACAATCAAGCTCACCTCTTGCCCTACATCAAAGGCGTTATAGTCCTGAATCATAATCTCATAGCGGTCAGATGTAAGCACAGTCATCTCGTAGTGTACACCCTTGAAGATACACGACTGCACCACGCCATCGAACATACCCGAACCCGACTTAGCCATAATATATACATCCTCGGGACGAATGACAACATCCACAGGCACATTCTCGCCAAAGCCCGCATCGACGCACTCGAAGTCACGACCCATAAAACGCACCAGGCGGTCCTGCAACATCACACCATTCAGGATGTTACTCTCGCCGATGAAGTCCGCAACGAACGAGTTTGCCGGCTCGTTATATATATCCGTAGGGGTGCCAATCTGCTGCACACGACCCTCGCTCATAACCACGATAGTATCACTCAGCGTGAGAGCCTCCTCCTGGTCGTGGGTAACATATACGAAGGTGATACCCAAGGTCTTATGCATATCCTTAAGCTCCATCTGCATATCCTTACGCATCTTCAAGTCCAGCGCCGCCAAAGGCTCATCGAGGAGCAATACCTGCGGACGGTTGATGATGGCACGTGCGATAGCCACACGCTGCTGCTGACCTCCCGAGAGAGAGTTCACGTCACGCCACTCATAGTCGGTCATACCCACCATCTTGAGTGCCTTGGTCACACGAGCCTCAATCTCATCATCCTTTACCTTCTTGAGTTTCAAGCCGAAAGCGATGTTATCATAAACATTTAGGTGAGGAAAGAGCGCATATCGCTGAAAGACCGTATTGACGGGACGCTGGTGCGGTGGCACCTGAGTAATATCCTCGCCCGCAATCTTTATCTCGCCCTCATCTGCCGTGCCGAAGCCCGCCAAGATACGCAACAGAGTAGTCTTACCACAACCCGAAGGACCGAGGATAGTGACAAACTCGCCCTTCTTGACAAACAAACTAACATCATCCAACACTTGCTTATCGCCAAAGCTCTTAGAAATGTGGCTTAACTCGATGATGAAATTTGAATCTTTCATTTCTTATTCTAAATAAATCAGGATTAAAAACTCGTTTACTATTTTGCCTTTCGGGCTATCTGCTTCACAGCATTCACAACGTCAAACTTCCACGTAAGACCCACGTTGAACATATGACGCTTGGTATAATTATTTGATGCCCACGCTGCGTGCAGGCGTATGCTCTTATTCTCCTTTAGGGGGAAGTACTCCAAACCAGCACCGTAGAATATATACTCCTTATCACCAGTCAGATATGCAGGCATAACATAGGGATTCTCCTCATTTGCAGCGACTTTATCCTCCGCCGAGAGGTATTCGCCAAGGATGTCGTACGGCAGGTCGTCAGAGCTCTTCTCCACGCCAAAACGACCAAATAATCTGAAGCTCTCACCAAAGTTATATGCAGGCTGGAGCATCAGGTTGAAGTCCTTACCCAAGCCGTCGCTCAGGTCGGCAACACGAACTACGTAATCGAGCATAAGCTCAAAATCGCCAATGTAGAACATATTACCCAAACCCAACATCTTCACAAACTTACCCGGCTCGTACTCCATCATATTGAGCGACCAGATAGACTCGTAATGCTCCCACATACCGTACCACGCCAAGCTATATGAATAGAGATTCTCCTCCTTAGGTACGTACGAGAATGGTGAGTTCATAGCCTGAAAAGCAAAGGCGGTTGTCTCCGAGTTATTGGTCCACGTAGCCGACACGCCCCACAACCAGCAGTTAAGGTTGTAGTTGAACAGAGAGCCCATATCGTAGTAGCAATCAAGCTCATAAGCGTCGTACTCGAAGCTACCCACAGCCAATGCGTCCTTACCCGCCGTGAAGGTAAAGTTACCAACGTCGTAGCTCAACGTCAGCCAATTTGTAGCATCAAACACAGAGTCGTCCTCGCCGATAGATGATGCGAGAGAGTGGTTAAGACTATACGAAAAGTGCTTGCCGATTTTACCGTCAATGTTTAAGAGTAGTCCATCACCGCCAAACCCACCGATTTTGCCGGAGGATTGATGTTGGTAACCGAAGCGTGCGTCGAGCGAAATCTCGGGCACCCAATCCACATCATTTTCAACAGTTACATCCTCCCCGGATGAAGACCCCGCCGTTGTCACACTACTATTCACTTCCTGTGCCCAAACCGTGGAGCCGGCCATAATAAATATGGTCCCCAAAAAGGTTAAAAGTCTCTTCATTAAGCAGTAAAAAAGTTTAATTACATAAGAGTAAGGTTTAATATTGCACTTTAACTTGCGTTTTTAGTAAAAAATTTGCGGCTACAAGACTCGCTTAATCACGAACTTACAACCGCAAATTCGATGACAAAAATAAAACAAAATATCGAATAAACAACCCCCGAGGGCAACTTTTTTTACTATTTTTGACATTATCTCCCCTAAGCCTCTGTTGCCACCTAATTTTTCATTGCCCACCAAATACTTTTAGCGACCTTTCTTGATAGAATAAAAAATAAACATTACCTTTGCAAGAAGGCTTAGTGTGCCATTTAGACACCAGCCCAACCGAAAACTAAACCGAACATCAAATTTAGGCAATAATCGTCACTATAAACATAGCGACAGCCGATATTGTAGTTATGAAAGGATTATTAAAGCTGAGCCCAATTGTCATCTCGGTCATAATACTACTCTGCGCCACCACTACACGCCAGAACCTCCGACCGATGTACACAACAGGCATATCAATCACCGCCGACAACAAGATGGCGATAGCCAACAAAGGCACAAGCGACGTTCTGCTGCTCTCCGAGAGTGGCGAGAGCGAGCAACGCTGGGAGTTTGCGGAGTCACCCACGGGCATTACTTCTTATGGTTCAAACATTTACGTCACAAGTAGTCAGGACGAGGGATACATCACAGCTATCAATTTAGAGAATAACAACATCGCATATAAGACGGCAACAGGTATGGGAGCCTGCGCCCCCATAATGAGCCACGATGGCAAAAAAGTATATGTGCTCAACCGCTACAAGGCTACCGTAACGGAGGTGGATGCCGCAAGCGGAGAGGTACTGCGTGAAGCAGCCGTTCTGCGTGAGCCGTGCGCCGCAACGCTTACTCCCGACGGGAAATATCTCTACGTAAATAACTTCCTGCCAGCACAGCGTGCCGATGTGGATTATGTGGCGGCAGATGTATCGGTTATCGACTGTGACACATTCCAGAAAATCAAGGATATAAAGCTAAGCAACGGAAGTAACGCTTTAAGAGGCATCGCCTGCTCAGCAGACGGAAACTACATCTTCGTATCGCACAACCTTGGACGCTTCCAGGTACCTACATCACAACTTCAGCAGGGATGGATGAACACCAACGCAGTGAGCGTGATAGATGCTTCGACACAGACACTCATCGGCTCGATGTCCATCGACGAGCCTGACCGTGGCGCTGGTGGCGTTTGGGATATTGCGTGCAACAGCGACTACCTTATCGTATCTCAGTCGGGAACGCACGAGATTAGCATCATAGAGTATGCGCCTATGATTGAGAAGTTGAAGGCATACCCCGACCACTCGAAGATGGATTATGACCTCTACTTTATGCGTGGCATACGCACTCGCCTGCCCATCAACGGCAATGGACCACGTAATATGACGCTCAAGGATGGTAAGTTGTACCTTCCTACGTACTTCTCCGACACACTTAACATCGTAAATATCAGCGACCAGCAGGTCGATTTCGTAGCCTACAACCCCCACCGTGTGGAGTCACCCGCAGATATTGGCGAAAGGGCATTCAACGATGCGGCGCTCTGCTTCCAGAACTGGCAATCGTGCAACGGCTGTCACCCGGGTGATGGTCGCACCGACGGTATGAATTGGGACTTGATGAACGACGGCATTGGCAACCCCAAGAATTGCAAAAGTATGTTGCTGAGCTTCGACACTCCCGCCTGTATGATTTCGGGTATTCGTGCCCACGCAGGCTTGGCAGTACGTGCTGGATATAAGTTCATCCAATTCTGTGATATTCCGGAAGATATAGCCTACAATGTGGACGAATACATTAAGTCGTTAAAACCTCTTAAAAGTCCATATCTGGTCAATGGCGAGCTCTCGGAAAAGGCTCTTGCGGGTCGTAAGGTTTACGAAAAATATGGATGCGCAGATTGCCACTCTGGACCCAACTACACCGATATGAAGATGCACCGCATAGGCGAGGACGTAGAGTTTGAGGCGGGCTGGGATACTCCTACCCTACGAGAGGTTTGGCGTACTGCACCCTACCTATTCGATGGCAGAGCCGCCACTATGGAGGAGGTATTTATGGTACACAAGCACGGCATAGATGGTAAGATTTCTCGCAAGGATGCCGAGGCGTTGGCTGAATATGTAAACTCGTTGTAGCAGATGACACAGAAGTTCTACCATATATATCGTTCGCAGGCTGAGAGTTTTACGGGGGCACTTGAGGAGTTGCTCACATCAATCACAAGCCACCCGACAAAGCCACTGCGCATTATCTTCTTTGGGCACACCGAGAATAACCAGGAGTACGCAACTCAGCTAAGCGAGATAGAGAAAAGCGTAAACGAGCACTTCAACCAAAAGCCAATGGTGGCGTATGTGGCTCAGGCTCCGCTATGTAGCACGCTTGCCGCCGAGGTTATGAGCATAGCGGAGAGCGACTTTAATCGTGCCGTATTCCACGAGGATTACATCAGAATTGACGACGAGATACTCTCTGGAGGTCTGCACACTACCCTATCGCAAGGCATTGATGCTCAGGCAGAAGAGATATTCGCACGAATGAGTGAGATACTCCGTGTGGAGGGTGTAGAAATTAACGATATTGTCCGCCAATGGAACTACATTGAGCGAATCACTCATATGGACTCCAATGGTCAGCACTATCAGCTCTTCAACGATGCACGTAGCAGCTTCTACAACAAGTGCCAATGGTCGAACGGCTACCCTGCCGCAACAGGCATAGGCGCACAGGCAGGAGGTGTAGTAGTAGTTTTTGATGCGATAAAGAGTAGCGAGCAGTGTAGCACGCCGATAGATAACCCACTACAAATCTCGGCACACGCATACTCTCAGCAGGTACTTATAAATAGTATAGATACCCACAAGACAACGCCAAAGTTTGAGCGTGCCCGCCACATAGATGGCAACGAGCCGATAATCCACATCTCAGGCACGGCAGCCATACGAGGCGAGGCGAGCTGTGAGCAGGATATTATAGGGCAGACGGCTCTCACGATGGAGAACATAGACTTCTTGACAAGCGTAGAGAATCAGGGAGCAAATGGTGTCAAGCAACCCCACGAAATGGAGTATGCGACAAGCAGAATATACATAAAGCATCGCAATAACTTACGGCAGGTATCAGAGTGGATGGCAGAGCATTACCCCACAACACCTGCACTATATTTATGGGCAGATATTTGCCGTGACGAACTACTTATCGAGATTGAAGGAGTAGCCACCAAGAAGATTT
>JAFNUH010000336.1 GCA_017384185.1 Alistipes sp. | reverse complement strand
CCAACCGACGGCATAGCGTTATAGCCGATAACCTGACGGCTCTTAATGCTCTGACCCTTAGCCACAAGCACCTGCGAGAGGTTGCGATAAATCGACACAAAACCATTGAAGTGCTGCACTACAACCACAGCACCCTTCTCGCCGTGCGTCGCCACATCTGCAACAACACCATCGTCGATGCTCGTAACGGGTGCATTTGGAGCTGCCTGAATACCGACACCGAGGTAGTTATCCTCACGAGAGAAGTGGCGAGTGATGATACCCTCGGCAGGAGCGGCAAAAATCAACTTTCCACCCTGCTGGCGGCTCTGCAGAGTACGTGCCAACGAGTAGTCGCCATCGCCCTCCATCTGCGCACGCAACAGAGAGTCGAACTGCGAGGGGGGCACGAGCGTCTTATCCAACTTCACGGTATCGCCATCGCTCAGCGGAGTACGCACAACGGGAGTACGACCCTCAAGAATCATAGCGATATTCTCGTTATAGGTTAGCATATCGTTCATACGGCGCTCCAACGAGTCGAGGCGCATAACATTCTGCACCAAATCGTCGTGAGTCTTCTCAGCAGCAGTACGATAGCCAGGGAAAATATCAAGTATGGGTGTGTAGGCAACCAACACCAGCACCAACAGAAAGAGGAACAGACAGAATGCAGCCAAACTACCCAGCAGACCTGCGGGCGTGATGTGCAGACTCCACTCCTCCTCTTGGCTGAGGGGGTCATTCACACTGAAACGCATCTTGCGAAACAGATTCTTCGTTTTAAGTTTCCACTCTTTCATACTTACAGTAGCTATAATTGAACAAAGATACTCAAAAATGGGCAAACCCATTGCCATTAACGGACTTTTTTTATTCACCATACAATAAAAGTCCCTATTGATAATAAAACGCTGAGTGATGGTCGATTATTTTACGATTCGTTAAGCAGAATCCACTAATTTTTGTTACATTTGCATAATTCAAACTAAACTAATTTCTCGATTATGGTAAAACCTACATTACTTGTTTTGGCTGCTGGTATGGGCTCACGCTACGGCGCCTTGAAACAGATGGACGGAGTAGGCCCCAACAATGAGGCTATTATCGACTACTCTATTTACGATGCTATCCGTGCTGGCTTCGGCAAGGTGGTATTTGTTATTCGTCACTCTTTTGCGGATGATTTCACCGCTATTTTCAATAAGGAGCGCTTCGGCGGCAAGATAGAGGTTGAGGTTGTATATCAGGAACTTGACTACCTGCCCGAGGGTTTCACTCTCCCCGAGGGTCGTGAGAAGCCGTGGGGTACAAACCACGCTTTGCTGATGGCAAAAGATGTAATCAAGGAGCCTTTCGCCGTAATTAATGCTGACGACTTCTACGGTGCCGACGCATACAAGGTTATCGGCGAGTACTTGAGCCAGTTGGGTGGCGTATCGAACCACTACTGTATGGTAGGTTATGAGGTGAATAAGACTCTCTCGGAGAATGGTACAGTATCACGTGGCGTATGTTCTATTGACAAGGATAATTTCCTAACATCTATCGT
>JAFNUH010000335.1 GCA_017384185.1 Alistipes sp. | reverse complement strand
TTCATAAGTTTTCTATTTTTTTGTAATTATCTTTTCGGACTTACTTCCACAGATTAGGCAGGAAGCTATAATAGAGCAGATGACGCCACGTCATAAAGTCGTGAGCGCTGAAGCCACCGATATAATATTCGTGCTCGACACCCAGCTCCTCCAACTGCTTGTGCAACAACGTATGGCGAGAGTTGTCGTTTGTCTCGTACTTGCCTGCGCCAATGTATATATAGTCGAAATTCGCCTTATCGAAAGCCTCCTTACTGCGACCCATAGCCACATCGTCCTTACCAAAAGCCTTCTCGTCGGCAGCCGTCAAAGCCGCACTCAAGATTCCGAGTGAGCCGAACAAATCGGGATTACGGAAACCGATATACTGCGTATGGCGACCTCCCATCGAAAGACCAGCCAAAGCACGACCCTTACTACACTTAATTGTGCTGTAATGTGAATCCACCCACGGAATTATGCACTCCTTATACTCACGCTCCATCATCTTAAACGAGAGGGCGCTATGGTTGGGCGACGAGCGGTGAACAATCTGATTATTAACCATAACAACGATTGTAGGCTCAATCTTTCGCTCGGCAATCATATTATCCATAATCCAATTCACCTGACCATACTTATACCACGAATCGGTAGCCTCGCCCGAGCCACCCATAAGGTAGAGAACGGGATATCTCTTCTTGGGGTTATAGTGCGGGGGTGTATATATCACAATCGTACGCAGACCGTTCGACACGGTTGAGTTGTAGTAACTTGTTGTCACCGAGCCGTGGTCGATAGCCGGATTGGGATCGTAATATGCAGGGGCATCGCCGTGAACATATAGCAGACTCGATGCGGGCATCGTGCCGTGGTTATGGAGCGTGTTGGCAGGGTCAACGAAGCTCACGCCATCGACACTAAACGTATAGGTATAAACGTCGGGGGTGAAGGGACCCGCCTTTACCGACCATACACCCTTATCATCCTTTGTCATCTCGGCACTACGAGCCTCCATACCGCCCGTAAACATCGTGCCTCGCACCACAACCTCCTTAGCATTTGGAGCATAGAGACGGAATGTTACGGTATGGTCGTCGTGTACCTCGGGAGAGATTACTCGTGCACCCATCGGTGCCAGACCTTCGGTATTTGCCTGAGGATTATGAGTTTCATTAACCCACGACTGCTGAGCAGATGCCACAAGCGATAGCGATAAAACGGCAAGAGTTAGAATAAAGTGTTTCATATCGGCTTCAATTAAATATTTTTCACAAAAAAGTATATAACAAAGATAGAAAAAAATTGGTTATATGGCTCAATGAGTGAATATTTATTATTGTTTTCTGCATACTTTTCCCGGCACATCATCCCCGAAATTTCGATTTTATTTCTTACTTTTGCCCCAAAGACTAAAATCAATCATTATGAATATTAAAAAACAGATGTTTATGGCAGCTATCGCTATCGCTGCCTGCGGATGCGGCAGCAGCAAGTCGGACAATCCGCTTTTCAATGAGTTTAACACTCCCTATGGCATTGCTCCCTTCTCTGAGATTACTATCGACCACTACCGTGAGGGTATGTTGCGTGGTATGGAGGAGCAGAAGGCAGAGATTGAGGCTATCGTGAATAACCCCGAGGCACCTACCTTCGAGAACACAATCGCCGCTTTGGACCAGTGCGGTGCAACGTTGCGCAAGGTGCGTGGCACATTCAGCCCCTTGTCAAGCAGTAACTCAACTGACGAGATTCGTGCTTTGCAGAAGGAGATGTCACCTCTCTCATCGGCTCACAGCGACGATATCAACCTCAACCCCGCACTCTTCGCACGTGTGAAGGCTGTATATGAGCAGAAGGATAACCTCTCACTTACTGCCGAGCAGGCAAAGGTTTTGCAGAACACATACGACCGTTTCGTAAAGAGTGGCGCAGAGCTTAGCGATGCCGATAAGGAGAAGTTGCGTGCCTTGAACCAGGAGATTTCTATGTTGCAGCTTACATTCTCGCAGAATCTTCAGCACGAGACCAACAACACTTACGTTGTTGCAAACTCTCTCGAGGAGTTGAAGGGTCTTCCTCAGGCAAATATCGACGCTGCGGCTAAGATGGCAGCCGACAATGGTCAGCAGGGCAAGTGGATGTTCAATATGCAGCGTCCGAGCTGTAACCCCGTTCTCCAGTATTGCGAGAACCGTGAGTTGCGTGAGAAGGTTTACAAGGCATACTACAACCGTGGTAATCAGGATAACGAGTACGACAACAAGGCTATCTCGGCTAAGTTGGTGGCGTTGCGTCTTGAGAAGGCTAAGCTGATGGGCTACAAGAATTACGCAGAGATGGCTCTCGCTGACCGTATGGCAAAGACTCCCGAGGCTGTTTACGAGCTTTTGGATCAGGTGTGGGAGCCCGCAGTAAAGAAGGCTAAGGAGGAGATTGCCGACATCCGTGCCGAGATTCGCAAGGAGGGCAAGTCGTTCGAGCCCGAGGGTTGGGACTATATGTACTACCAGGATAAGGCAAAGAAGGCTAAGTATGCCGTAGATGAGCAGGAGATTCGCTCATACCTTGAGATTAACAACGTAATGCAGGGTATCTTCCACGTTGCTGGCAAGCTCTATGGTCTTACATTCAAGGAGATTACCGACTCTGTTCCCTCATACGAGCCTACGGCTAAGGCTTACGAGGTTATCGACCGTGATGGCAAATTGTTGGCTATCTTTTATAGCGACAACTTCCCCCGTGACGGCAAGAATGCTGGTGCTTGGTGTACATCGTTCCGTGGTCAGAGCTACGAGGGTGACGAGCGTATCATCCCCATCGTTGTAAACTGCTGTAATATGACCGCCCCCACAGGCAACGGCCCCGCTTTGCAGAGCATCGACAACGTAGAGACTCTCTTCCACGAGTTTGGTCACGCATTGCACAGCTTTATGCGTGATGTACGCTACAACAGCGCATCGGGCGTTGAGCGTGACTTCGTTGAGTTGCCCTCACAGATTAACGAGCACTGGGCATTTGAGCCTGAGGTGTTGGCAGTATATGCTAAGCACTACCAGACAGGTGAGGTTATCCCTATGGAGCTTGTAAACAAGATTGTAGAGAGCTCGAAGTATGGTCAGGGCTTCGCTACTGTTGAGTATGTTGCAGCATCACTCAGCGATATGGATTTACACGTATTGACAGAGATTCCCGCCGACCTGAATGTTATGGAGTTCGAGAGCCAGAAGCTCGCTGAGCGTGGTATCCCCTCGCAGATATTCCCCCGCTACCGTATGACCAACTTCTCGCACACTATGGGTGGCGGTTACACAGCTGGTTATTATAGCTATATGTGGGCTGAGGTCCTCGATGCTGATGCTTTCGATGCATTTGCCGAGACGGGCGACATCTTCAACCAGGAGGTTGCAAAGAAGTTCCGTGACCACATCCTCACACCGGGCGGTATTGACGACGGTATGACAATGTATTCAGCATTCCGTGGTCGTGAGCCTAAGATTGACGCTCTGTTGCGCAATCGTGGTTTGTAATTATACGATTGTAAACAAAACGAGGGTGTCTAACAACTTTAGTTAGCACCCTCTTTTTTTTGAGGAATTGTATAACAAGAGCTATTTTTAAGCTGATCGCCGCCCGAGAAAGCGCAGTTTACCGAGCGTAAATGAGCATTTCAAGGGCAAGTCAGATGACAAAAGAGCCTTGTTAGACAGTTTCTTTTTTCGTTTTCTGGACATATAAATACGTTTTCTGTTCCTTTTTTGCTATAAAAAAGTTATCTTCGCACTCTAAAACCTACGTTTATGGCAATTAGAAATAACGTAATGATTGTCAGACAGAGATTGCTGACAAAACTCATTAAACTTTGGAATAAAGAGTCTCTGCGTGAGAATATCGACCGCCTGCCCATCGAGCTGAGCCCTCGTAATTCTAAGCCTATCGGTCGCTGCTGTATCTATAAGGAGCGTGCCGTGTGGAAGTATAAGACATTACCCTTGCTCGGCTTCGATATGAAGGACGAGACCGACGAGCTAACACCGCTGTCGGAGTATTTCGACCGTGCGATGGAGCGTGAGCGTCCAAAGGATAATATAATGTGCGTTATCGACGAGGCTTGTTCATCTTGCGTACACACCAACTACGCCATCACCAACCTGTGTCGTGGCTGTGTGGCACGCTCTTGTTCGATGAGCTGCCCCCGCAACGCTATTGAATTTGACCCTGAGACAAGCCAGGGACGTATCAATACCAAGCAGTGTATCAGCTGCGGTATGTGCTACAACAACTGCCCCTACCACGCCATTGTACACATCCCCGTGCCGTGCGAGGAGTCGTGCCCCGTGGGAGCTATTACAAAGGACGAGTTTGGCGTAGAGCATATCAATGAGGAGAAGTGTATCTACTGCGGTAAGTGTATGAATAGCTGTCCGTTTGGCGCTATTTTTGAGATTTCGCAGGTGTTCGACATCCTGAAGGCTATCCGCAATGGCGACAAGGTTGTGGCTATGGTTGCACCCGCTCTGCTGGCGCAGTACAACGCCCCCATCGAGCAGGTATATGGCGCTATCAAGGCTGTTGGCTTTAGCGACATTATCGAGGTTGCGCAGGGTGCTATGATTACCACTCAGAAGGAGAGTGCCGAGTTGATGGAGCGTCTGGAGGAGGAGCAACCCTTTATGACAACATCGTGCTGCCCAGCATATGTCGAGATGGCAGAGAAGCACGCTCCCGAGCTCAAGAAGTATATCTCAACGACACGTTCTCCGATGTACTACACTGCCGAGATTGCACGCAAACGCTACCCCGATGCCAAGTTGGTATTCGTAGGTCCTTGTATCGCTAAGCGCAAGGAGGCACGTCGTGACGACTTGGTGGATTTTGTTATGACCTTTGAGGAGTTGCACGCAATATTCAAGGGTATGGGCATTGAGATTAACGAGGAGTGCACATACCACATCCCATTCCGCTCGGTACGCACGGCTCACGGTTTTGCACAGAACGGAGGTGTTACAGCAGCCGTTAAGGCTCACGTGGGTGGCACATTCGACTTTAAGTCAATCCAGGTGGCAAACCTTACGAAGAAGAACGTTAACCTTCTGCGTGCCTTCGGCAAGACGGGCAAAGCACCGGCACAGTTTATCGAGGTGATGGCTTGCGAGGGCGGTTGCATCTCTGGTCCGAGCACACACACCACATACGACACCGGTCGCAAGCGTTTCAACGACGGATTGTTGAAAACTATGGAGTCATTCTAAATGAGAGATTTAGTCCATCGTCTGGTTGGCGAGCGCACGCTCAAACGTGATGAGTTTCGTGCGTTAATTGCCTCGTGCGACAGCCAGACTTTGGAGTATATACGCAAGGAGTCTGTCCGAACTGCTCAGGAGCGGTTCGGACACGGCATTTTTGTAAGGGGGCTAATCGAGATTTCATCCTTCTGCCGCAACGACTGCGCATACTGCGGTCTTAGGCGAAGTAACCGCACGGCTGAGCGTTATCGCCTTAACCACGAGCAGATTATAGAGTGTTGTAAGGAGGGATACGATGCCGGGCTGAGAACATTCGTGTTGCAAGGAGGCGAAGATGCTACCTTAACAGACGAGTGGCTGGAGCAGATTATCCACGATATACGCCACATATATCCCGATGTAGCAATAACCCTTTCGCTGGGCGAGCGTAGCTACGACTCGTACAAACGTCTTTATGATGCGGGTGCGACACGCTATCTTCTGCGTCACGAGGCGGCAAACGAAGAGTTATACAGCAAGCTCCACCCGCAGACAATGTCCCACGCCAACCGT
>JAFNUH010000334.1 GCA_017384185.1 Alistipes sp. | reverse complement strand
TATTAAAGTTTTGTGTAATGTTGATATTTTCGGAGAAGGCTTTGATTGTCCAGATGTTGACTTTATTCAATTAGCTCGACCGACAAAATCTTTATCTCTATATTTACAACAAGTTGGTAGAGGGCTTCGCCGAACAGAAAATAAAACAAAAGTATTAATAATTGACAATGTTGGCTCATTTTCCAGATTTGGATTACCTACTAAAGATAGGAATTGGCAGCTACATTTTGAAGGCAAATATTCATATGATCAAACAACTGATACGTTTTCACATAATCAAATAGATTATACGCCTAGCGTAGATGAGGTAAGTCACATAATACAGAAAAGAAATGAATACGGACTTTCTGTTGAGATAAAGGAATTGAAGCAGAATGAGGATTTAACATATTTATCCAGCCTATTCTTAAATGTAGATTCAGAGATTTCGTATGAGCCTCAGTTCTATAAATATGCATCATCATATCTAAAACGAAACGATGTCACTATAAATAATTGGATTAAAGATATTAGTAGGATTGACCATTATATTCAATCTCATATAAATAATAAGTTTATTGGTATTTTCTATACAATTGACACTGATGTTTTAAATAGATGGAGTGAAGAATTATTAAAAATAGATAGTTTTAATAGATTTGACAATAAGTATGGGAATACACTTATTAAACCTTCTTTTGAAAGATATGTCCGTTTTGCATCATCGTTTAATAATACGACAGAAATAGAGAAAGAATGGGAAAAGGAATTAAATATACATAAACATCAACATCAAACAGAACTTATTGATCACATATTAAGTAATCAAAGTAAATGTGTTTCCAAAAATGATCTAGAAATAACGATTGCGACCCTTAGTAAAATAGGCAT
The DNA here is from genome assembly GCA_017384185.1 of Alistipes sp. Taxonomy (GTDB): domain Bacteria; phylum Bacteroidota; class Bacteroidia; order Bacteroidales; family Rikenellaceae; genus Alistipes. The sequence continues at coordinate 9,513 of JAFNUH010000334.1, read as the reverse complement.
ATTACATAATATGCCAGATTTTATAAAAAATAAATTACTAAGTAGCTATCAACAAGAATTGGAAATAACCAATAAAATGTAAACAATTACAATCATTAATTTATTCGAAAATTAAAAAGGTGGTTAACCCAAAAGTTAACCACCTTTTTTATTACTTCAAATATTTGTCCAGCCAGCCGAAGAACTCTCGATTCCAAACGATTGAGTTCTGTGGTTTGAATACCTGATGTGCCTCGTTCTCGAATTCCACCAAGCGTGCATCTACTCCCTTCAAGCGTGCTGCGGTGAATGCCTGCAGCGACTGAGTGTAGGGGATGCGGAAGTCAAACTCACCCGTGATAATCATAATAGGTGTATTCCACTTATCAACGAACTTATGAGGCGAGTTGGCGTATGAACGCTGTGCAACGGCATTTGACATATCCCAATAGTTGCCGCCGTAGTCGTGGTTGATGAAGAACAACTCCTCTGTCTCGCCATACATCGACTCGAAGTTGAAGATTCCGCAGTGTGAGATAAATGCCTTGAAACGGTTGTCGTGGTGACCTGCAAGGTAGTAAACCGAGTAACCACCATACGAAGCTCCTACGCAACCCATATGCTCTGTATCGCACCAAGGCTCCTTAGCAACCTGGTCGATAGCTGCCAGATAATCCTGGATATTCTGACCCGCATAGTCGCCAGAGATCTGCTCACGCCACTCGCTGCCAAACGAAGGACAGCCACGGCGGTTGGGAGCCACTACAACATAACCCTGCGATGCCATAAGCTGGAAGTTCCAGCGGTAGCTCCAGCCCTGTGATACAACACTCTGAGGACCTCCCTCGCAGTAGAGCAGGGTGGGGTACTTCTTTGTGGGGTCGAAGTCGGGAGGAAGGATAACCCAAGTAAGCATCTGCTTACCATCGGTGGTCTTAATCCAACGTTTCTGCACCTCGCCCATCTTCACGTTGTCGTAGATGTGGGCGTTGATGTTTGAGAGCTGCGTGAGTGTACCATCTGCAAGATTTACATCGTACATCTCCTTATCTCGGCTGATGGTCATAAGTGTTGTGAGGCACTTGTCACCTGCAATGCTCATTGTTGCTATGTCGTGGTCGCCAGAGGTGATGACATCAACCTTTGCATCCTTTACGCCCACCTTGCATACCTGCTGTGTGCCCTCAATAGGCGAGAGGAAGTAGAGCGTAGAGTTATCTTTCCAGATAACATTCTGTGCGCTGTGGTCGAAGTCGGGAGTGAGATACTCGCTCTGCTGTGTTGCAAGGTTATATACAAACAGGCGGTCCTTGTCAGACTCGTAGCCAGGTGTTGCCATTGAGCAGAAAGCCAACTGTGAGTCGTCGGGTGACCATACGGGGTAGCGGTCGTAGCCCACGTGCTCCAAAATACGCATACCCTTGTTTGTCTTAATCTTGTTGATGTTGAGAGTCGAGCCATCCTCGGTGTTGTAGATAAAGATATCAGAGTCGGTCGATACGGCATACTCAGCGCCAGTCAAAGGCTTGCAGGTGTATGCCAACATCTTACCGTTGTTGCTCCACGCAATCTCTGCTGTGTCGAAGTAGGGTGCAAGAGGTGCATCCCAAGCGGCATCGGCACCGAGAATATCTTTGTCGTTCTTCAAACCGTCGGCAGTAAGCTCTGCGACGAAGATATGGCTATACTCGCCCTCATCCCAATAGTCCCAATGGCGAGCCATCAGGTCGTCGTAGATACGAGCCTTTGACTTATCCATATCCTTGTGAACATCCGAAGATTTGATATCTGCTGCGTGTACCTTCTTTACGTAGAAAATCTTATCCTCAGTGGGGGCAATGCCGTAACCCTCTACGCCGCCCTCAACATCGGTAATCTGCTTAACGTTTGAGCCATCGGGACTCATCTTCCACACCTGAGCAGAGCCGCTTCGATTCGACGTAAAGAAGATCTTTGTTCCGTCGGCGCTCCACTGTGCATCGTTGTTGTTCGAGGTATTGTCCGTTAGGCACTTCTCCTCGCCCGAAGCCATATCACGTACATAAATCTGTGACAAGCCACGGTTCTCCGCTACGTTGTAACGTGTGATGGTGTAGAGAGCCTTGGCTCCATCAGGCGAGAGTGTTGCGCCACCCAAACGTCCCATCTTCCACATTACGTCGGGTGTAAAACGTGCTGCCGCAATCTCTTCGGCAGTCATCTTGTTGTCGATATTGAGTGCCTTAGGTTGCTCCTTAGGGGTGCAGGCACTCATCGCTAAAGCTGCAATAGCCATAATAAAGGTTAATTTTTTCATAGATTCTATTCGAGGTTTAACATCAATTTCTTATTTTTGCGTTGGAAACGTGCGACAATATGGAAAATACCACACTACTTAACCCACTTTCACCCCAATTGCCGATTCAGAGCGATGGCTCTATCCGCATTTGGTTTGCTATGCGTGAGCTACTATTTGCGCAGCAGGCTCCCGAGGGGTACTACACCATAGAATTTACCTCAAAAGAGGATGTTTCCAGAGCGAAGGTAGTTACTTTTTTGGAGAATTACAACAGTGTAGTTGTTTTGTCGCCTGAGCCGCAGGTGGCATTTGAGACTTTTGCCGAGCAGATGGAGTGGGTAGAGGCGGCTGGCGGTGTTGTTGAGAATGAGCAGGGCGAGGTGGTTATGATACGCCGTAACGAGCGTTGGGATTTGCCTAAAGGTCATCGTGAGTTGGGCGAGAGCTTTGCCGAGTGTGCTGCACGTGAAGCCGAGGAGGAGACAGGCGTGAAGGTTAGCGAGGTAGGCGAGTTGCTGGCTACGACCCTGCACGCATATAATATATATGGTCATTGGGAGCTGAAGCATACGGCTTGGTACGCTATGTGTGGCAATTCGTCGGAACTTCTTCCGCAACGTGAGGAGGGTATCGTACAGGCTCTGTGGGTGGCACGTGATGAGATTACGGAACGAATAAAAAACTCCTTCCCAACAATTAAAGAGGTCTTTGCAGCGTTCCTTAAATAAAAGCAGTAAGATTATGGTAAAAATATTATGGGTTGACGATGAAATTGAGTTGTTGAAGCCTCACGTCTTGTTCCTAAAAGGTAAGGGTTACGACGTGGATACCTGCAACAATGGTTACGATGCTATTGATATGGTGCGCTCGATGGCTTACGACTTGATTATCCTCGATGAGATGATGCCTGGTATGACGGGTCTTGAGACTCTTCCTTTGATTAAGGATGTGCGTCCCACTACACCTATTATTATGGTGACGAAGAGCGAGGAGGAGAATATTATGGATAAGGCTATCGGCTCGAAGATTGCCGACTATATCATCAAACCCGTAAATCCCAATCAGGTACTGCTTTCGATTAAGAAGAATGTCCACTCTCAACAGCTTGTGACCGAGCAGACTACGGCAGACTATCGTGCTGAGTTTGGTCGTATATCGGCTATGTGTCAGGGTGCAGATTCGTTCGAGGCGTGGTGTACGCTTTATAGAAAGATTACGGGCTGGGAGATAGAACTCTCGACCTCCACAGACCAGAGTATTAAGGAGATATTGGCATATCAGAAGAGCGAAGCAAATCAGGAGTTCTGTAAGTTTGTGCGTCGCAATTACTATAACTGGATAAATAAACGTGTCGATGAGGCGGAGATTCCCGTAATGTCGCACACGCTTATGCGTAAGAAGATTTTTCCCGTTGTAGATACCAATAGCAAGACGACCTTGTTGTTGATTGATAACTTCCGCTATGACCAGTGGCGAGCTATCAATCCTCTGCTTCGAGGTTACTATGATGTTGATGTCGATGACTTCTACTGCGCCATCCTGCCTACGGCTACGCAGTATGCTCGCAATGCAATTTTTGCCGGCTTGATGCCTTTGGCTATCGACCGTATGATGCCCGATAAGTGGCTCAACGATAACGAGGAGGGTGGTAAGAATCAATATGAGGATGAGTTCCTGAGCCGCCAGATGAAGATGGCCGGCAAGGATTATAAGTGGACCTTCGATAAGCTGGTGCGCCCAGAGGCGGGACGTAAGCTCATTGATAATATCCGCCGAGTATATGATGCCGACTTCTCGGTTATCGTATATAACTTCCTCGACATTCTCTCGCACGCACGTACTGAGACCGATATTATACGTGAGCTTACCGAGGATGAAGCGTCGTTCCGCTCGCTTACCTGCTCGTGGTTTGAACATTCGGATTTGTTCGTCTTGCTGAAGTTGTTGTCGGAGCAGGGACACACGGTTATTATTACCTCTGACCACGGAACAATACGTGTTGATAACCCCGTGAAGGTTACGGGCGATAGGGAGACCTCGCCAAATCTTCGTTATAAGACGGGTCGTAATATGCAATACAATCCCCGTGAGGTCTATGAGGTGACACGTCCTGAGGATATTCAGTTGCCGAGAATAAACCTCTCGTCAAGTTATATCTTTGCATATAACTCCGACTTCTTAGTGTATAACAACGATGCAAATAAATTTATACGACACTATCGCAACACCTTCCAGCACGGTGGTATATCGATGGAGGAGATGATTGTGCCGTACATTGTACTTAAACCCAAAAATAGTTAATTATGAGAAGAATAGAGATAGATTCATTGTCTGATTTGGAGCGTGTAGCCGACGAGGTTATCGACTCTTTGGATGGTCGCACGGTTGTGCTTCTGCGTGGCGGTATGGGTGCAGGTAAGACTACGCTCGTTAGTCGTATTGCAGCTCGCTTGGGTGCTGAAGATACCGTTACAAGCCCAACGTTTGCTCTGGTCAATCAGTATGAGGGAACGGAGTGCAGCATCTACCACTTCGATTTCTATCGTATCGACCGTATTGAGGAGGTCTTCGACTTGGGATATGAGGAGTATTTCTATTCGGGCGATTTGTGCCTGGTGGAGTGGCCCGAGAAGATTGAGCCGCTTATCCCCGACGATGCTATGGTAGTGCGCATTACGGCGGGCGATGGCGAGGAGCGAATTTTTGAAATAGAGTAGTCAAAATGTGCTATAAAACAGATTCTTATTTGCAGGAATCTGTTTTTTTTTCTACTTTTGCACCTTGCGCATATCGCATAGCGATAAGTAGATTGTAAATTGAAAAATAAAATAGAAAAGCAATGAATTTTGTAAAGAGCATTATTTTAACGATGGTTGTTGCGCTGACATCTTTGTCGGCTGTGGCACAGCCTCAGTTGCTTGAGCCTGTTGCGTGGAGCACATCGGTTGAGCAACTTGCAGATGGCGAGTATCGTATCGACTTCAAGGCTACCGTTGATGAGGGTTGGCACCTTTACGATATGGGTCCTTACGAGGGCGGTCCTATCGCTACATCGTTTACATTTGACCCTATCGAGGGTTATGAACTTGTGGATGGCGTGAAGCCTAACCGTGAGTCAACTCGTGAGATGAACGAGATTTTCGAGATGGAGATTGGTCACTACGATGGCGAGGTTCTCTTCTCGCAGGTAGTCAAGGCTCCTAATGGCGCTGTTGTCAACGTTTTGGTAGAGTGGATGGCTTGCAGCGACCAGTGTACTAATGGCGAGAATGAGTTTTCGATTAAGTTGGGAAATCCCGCAGAGAAGGCTGAGGCTTCGGTCGATGCTGCTGACACAGCCAGCAAGGGTGGCTCTATCTGGAGCTTTATCCTTAGCGCTATGGGATGGGCACTTATCGCACTGCTTACACCTTGCGTATTCCCGATGATTCCTATGACCGTATCGTTCTTCTTGAAGGGCTCGGGTAGCGTGGCAAAGGGTCGTTTCCGTGCTTTGATGTATGGTCTGTTTATCGTGGTATTGTACACCGTGCCTATCGGAATCATCATCTTCCTTACTTGGCTTATTGGAGGCGATGCCGTAACGGCTGATATCTTCAACTGGTTGTCAACACACTGGTTGCCCAATATCCTCTTCTTCGTGGTGTTTATGGTCTTCGCCGCATCGTTCTTCGGTGCTTTTGAGATTGTTTTGCCCGAGAAGTTGGTGAATAATAGCGATGCAAAGGCTGACAAGGGTGGTCTTGTAGGTATCTTCTTTATGGCATTAACGTTGGTGCTTGTGTCGTTCTCTTGTACGGGTCCTATCATCGGCTCGGCACTTATCCAGTCAACATCGGGTGAGGTGTGGACACCCATCATTACAATGTTGGCATTCTCGGTTGTCTTTGCCTTGCCGTTTACACTCTTTGCTCTCTTCCCCTCGTGGTTGAAGCAGTTGCCTAAGAGTGGTGGCTGGTTGAACTCTGTAAAGGTTGTTCTCGGTTTTGTTGAGTTGGCATTGGGTCTTAAGTTCCTCAGCGTAGCTGACCAGACATATCACTGGGGTATCCTCGACCGTGAGGTATATCTCGCACTCTGGATTGCTATCTTCTCGCTTATGGGATTGTATCTGTTGGGCAAGCTCAAGTTCAAGCACGATAGCGATATGCCTTACCTGTCGGTAACACGTTTGGTGATGGCGATTATTACATTCTCGTTTGTCGTATATATGATTCCTGGTATGTGGGGCGCTCCGTTGAAGGCACTCTCTGGCTATCTGCCTCCCGTGCAGACTCAGGACTTTGTGATGACGGCTGGTACGGCATCTGCTACAACTTCTGAGGCTACTCCTCAGAGTGGTGTTAAGTATGGCGATGTATTGGAGTTGCCGCACGGTTTGGAGGGCTTCTTCGATTTGGATGAGGCTGAGGCATACGCAAAGAAGGTGGACAAGCCTTTGTTTATCGACTTCACAGGTCACGGCTGTGTTAATTGCCGTGAGATGGAGGCTCGTGTATGGTCTGATGCCCGTGTGCTGGATATCCTTCGTAATGAGTATGTTATTGTAGCTCTCTATGCCGACGATAAACTCAAGGTTGACGAGGCTGATTGGGTTACAACCGAGAGCGGCAAGGTGCTTAAGACATTGGGTAAAATTAACTCACACTATGCCCTTACAACTTATGGCGTAAACGCTCAGCCCTACTACGTATTGCAGGGCAATGCTGGTACGCCGATGGTTGCTCCTCGTGGCTATGACCTCGACGTGCAGGGATTTATTGATTTCTTGCAGAGTGGTATTGATGCCTACAAGGCAGGAAAGTAAAACTTAAAATTTACCATTATGGGATTGGAGAAATATGAGTCAAAACAGCAGCAGATTCTGAAGCCTGCCTCACGTATCTTCCCGTTCATAAGCCGTTTTGATATGCTCACACCCGCCTTGCAGGATAAGGTGGAGGAGTGGACGGCGACTGAGGACACCTGCTCATTCAAGGTTAAGGGTTTCAAAGTTGCACTGCGCATCGTTGAGCGTGTTGATAACAAGCACGTGAAGATTACAGCGGATGATGAAAATGGCGTTCCTGTCGATTTCTCGTTCTGGTTGCAGCTGCACGAGGTGTCGGATATGGATACCCGCATACGTATGGTGTTGCACGCCGAGCTGAATATGATGATGCGTATGATGATTGGCAGCAAAATACAGGGTGGTTTGGATAAGGCAGTTGAGGGTTTGGCTATGGCTTTCAATCAGATGCCGTTTTAATATCTGGGTATAAGTTGGCTGCTCATTAAGGGTGCTAACTTATCGCCAAATAGGTCGAAAATAACTCTGCAGATGGCAAAAATGGTGCGATTTTTCGAGGTTTTTGGTCGATGTGAATTAATGTGCGTTATTTGATAAAAAAAACTCACTTTTAATTTGTTAATCATCAAAATTGTAGTACATTTGCAGACCCAAAGTAATAAAGATGTTAAATTCTAAATAAATTTTTACTATGACTAAGGCTGATATCGTAAACGAAATTGCCAAGAGTACTGGTGCCGAGAAGGTTTTGGTGCAGACTATCGTAGAGGCTTTTATGGATAATGTTCGCAACTCTTTGATCGAGAACGAGAATGTTTATCTTCGTGGTTTTGGTAGCTTCATCATCAAGAAGCGTGCTACAAAGGTTGCTCGTAATATCTCTAAGAATACAACCATTACTATTCCCGAGCACAATATCCCCGCATTCAAGCCCGCTAAGAGCTTTGTATCAAAGGTGAAATAATTGAAAAAACAGTTAACCATTAAATATTTACAACTATGCCAAACGGAAAGAAGCACAAGCGTCATAAGATGGCTACGCACAAGCGTAAGAAGCGTCTTCGTAAGAATCGTCATAAGAAGAAGTAATCTTCTTAACGAAGGATTGCGTTAGCAAGTAGGTATGATAAAAGCTAAAGGGTATTTGCATTAACGCCCTTTAGCTTTACCTATTTTTAATAAACATTTACAATGAATCGAGAGTTAGTAATCAACGTTACCCCAAGCGAGATTACCATTGCCTTGTGTGAGGATAAGGTTTTGGTTGAGCTGAATAAGGAGCAGTGTCAAACGGGTTTCTCCGTTGGTGACATCTATCTGGGTAAGGTGCGTAAAATTATGCCAGGATTGAATGCAGCCTTCGTGAATATCGGTCACGAGAAGGACGCCTTCATCCACTATCTCGATTTGGGAACTCAGTTTCAGTCGTTGCAGAAGGTGGTTGACAGCCGTCAACCGGGTCGCCGAGGTGTCAATGTTGACACAATGAAGCTTGAGCCAGCCATCGAAAAAGATGGTAAGCTGGCATCATACCTTCAGGTTGGACAGACCGTTATGGTGCAGGTGGCAAAGGAGGCCATCTCGACAAAAGGACCACGCCTTACGGCAGATATATCGCTTGCGGGTCGTAATGTGGTGCTGGTACCCTTCAGCAATAAGATATCTATATCGCAGAAGATACGTTCAAATGAGACAAAAAAGCGTCTGCGCCGAATTGCGGCAGGCGTCCTTCCCAAAAATTTTGGAGTTATAATACGCACCGCAGCTGCCGAAGCACAGGATGCCGATATCGAGCAGGATATATGCTCACTTATCGAGCGCTGGGATAAAGCTGTGGGTAACATACGCAAGAATCAGGCTCCCGCTCTATTGATGAGCGAGATGAGTAGAGCCAACACCATAATCCGTGACTCGCTGAACTCGACTTTTTCGCAAATTACGGTCGACGATGAGGCGATGTATCGTGAGATTAAAAACTATATCAAAATCATCGACCCCCAGTTGGAGAAGATTGTCAAGCTGTACAAGGGTACGGTTCCCATCTTCGACAACTTCGATATATCGAAACAGATTAAATCGCTCTTTGCTAAGTATGTTTCGCTCAAGCGAGGCGCATATCTTATCATCGAGCACACCGAGGCAATGAACGTCATCGACGTTAACTCTGGTAACCGTACCAAGGCCGAGGTGAATCAGGAGGAGACGGCTATGACCGTTAATCTCGCCGCCGCAAAGGAGATTGCACGCCAGCTGCGCTTGCGTGATTTGGGAGGTATCGTCATCATCGACTTTATCGACCTGCATAAGGCTCAAAATCGCCAGCTTTTGTATGAGGAGATGCAGAAACTTATGGCATCCGACAAGGCTAAGCACACCATCTTGCCCCTTACGAAGTTCGGCTTGATGCAGATTACACGCCAGCGAGTGCGCCCCGTAGCTATTGAGGATGTGAGCGACGTGTGTCCTA
>JAFNUH010000333.1 GCA_017384185.1 Alistipes sp. | reverse complement strand
TTAGGTTTTGGAGGGGGGAGAGGGAGGGGGTATAAGTTTTATAGGAGTTATAGGGGTAATAGGTGGTATGGGAATTATAAGTGTTATAGGGATTATAGATGGTATGGGTAGTATAGGAGTATAGGTGGTATAGGGATTATATTATTTATAGTCATTGCGAGAACCTGCATCCGAGAACTTTTCTAATACTGACTTATCGTCTATGCAGGTTCGTGGCAATCTACCTTTGTTGAAAATTCCTGCCCGATACAGATACCTATTACACTTATAACACCTATAACACCTATATTATAAAAAAAGCCGCAACCCGATGGATTGCGGCTAATAGATAACAGAACCTATTACCAGATGATGATACGCTCTGCCTCGGGCAAGAACATAGCGCCATCGGTAATACCGAACGCCTTGTGGAAGGTGTCGATATTGCGCAATGTTGCGTTTACACGGTTCTTACCGAGCGAGTGAACATCGGTCTTAGTAAGGCGTGTAGCCTCCTCGTCACGGATATTCTGACCCCAAATAGTAGCATAAGAGAGGTAGAAACGCTGGTCGGCAGAGAAGCCATCGATAGCCGCAGGCTCGCCCTTGCCCTCGAATGAGTTGTGGAGCGCAGTGTAGGCAACACGCAAACCGCCCTGGTCAGCGATATTCTCGCCGAGTGACAATGCACCGTCAGCCATAACAGCAGGCTGGTCACCCTTAGCGGGCAAAATCTCAATCTTGTTGAACTGCTCAACCAAGACATCTGTGCGCACCTTAAAGGCGTCAGCATCCTCGGCAGTCCACCAATTATTCATATTACCATCCTTATCGAACTGGCGACCCTGGTCATCGAAGCCGTGAGTCATCTCGTGACCGATAACAACGCCGATAGCACCGTAGTTTACAGCATCGTCAGCAGCAGAGTTGTAGAACGGAGGCTGGAGGATAGCTGCGGGGAAGCAAATCTCGTTGGTTGTGGGGTTGTAGTACGCATTTACGGTCTGGGGCGACATAAACCACTTAGCACGGTCAACCTCCTTGCCGAGCTCTGCGATATTGTCGGCTGTGTACCACGCATTAGCACGCTTGATATTCTCCCAATATGAGAGCGAGGGGCTGATGCTCAACGATGAGTAATCCTTCCACTTGTCGGGGTAGCCAATCTTTACAGTGAAGGTGTTGAGCTTCTCGTGAGCCTTAGCCTTCGTAGCATCTGACATCCACTCCAAAGCGTCGATGTGCTCGCCCAAGGCAACCTGAAGGTTCTTAACCATCTCGGTCATACGCTGCTTATCGCTCTCGGGGAAGTACTTCTTAACATAAATCTCACCCACAGCCTCGCCCAAGATAGAGTTGGGCACAGCCATAGCACGCTTCCAGCGGGGACGCATCTCCTGCTGACCTGACATCTGACGACCGAAGAAGTCGAAGTGAGCAGCATACAGCTCGTCACCTACGCAACCTGCTGCGCTCGACATAACGCTACCTACGAGGTAAGCCTTAACGGTCTCAACATCCTCCTTAGAGAAGAGCTTGAAAACGGTATCCAACACCTCGGGCTGACCTACGATAATCTTATCGAACTCGCCAATGCCCATCTGTGCGAAGTATGCAGCCCAATCGAAAGCCGAGTAACGCTTAACAAAATCGGCCTTGCTCATAGGGTTGTAGTTGGCAGCCACGTCACGCAACTCAACATTTGAGCGGAACGCCTCAGCCATCTTAACCTCGAAGCCAAGCACCTGCTCTGCCTTCTGGGCAGCGTCTGCCCAGCCGAGCATAGAAAATGCCTTTGTGAGCCACTGAGTGTAACCCTCACGCTTCGCGGCGTGCTCCTCGTCGAGGTAGTAGTCACGGTTACCCATACCAAGACCCGACTGGTCGATGTAGAGGGCGTTTACATTGCTATTCAAGAGGTCGGCGCTAACGTACATACCGAACAAGGGGTTGCCCGCCATAGTGTGGATATATGCCATAGCGACAGACAACTCGCTGGGGTGGCTGAGCGACATCAACTGCTCAACATCACTCTTCACGGGAGCTACGCCCTCGTTGTTGAGGCGTACAGAGTCGAGACCCATAGTGTAGAGGTCGGCAATCTTCTGCTCAACGCTACCCTTCTCCGCCTTCGACTTTGTCATCGAAGCGAAGAGGTCGTTCAGGCGAATCTCGTTGTTCTCACGCAACACATCGAATGTGCCGTAGCGAGCAAACTCGGGCTTCAAGGGGTTATTCTTCTGCCAGCCGCCCGTAGCATACTGGTAGAAATCCTCGTTGAGAGCGGCGCTCTCGTCGAAGTTAGCACGGTCGATAGCGGGAACGCTCTCGGCGGGCTTCTGGTTGCAACTTGCCATAATTACGACAGTTGAAAGGGTTAATAAAATCTTTTTCATTGTAATCTTTACTCTATTATCAAAATAAGGGCCGAGCGGACTCGACCCTTAGAAGTTTTGTTATTTTGTGAGGGCTTTTCGACTCATAACATCTAAATCTCCCTCGCCCCTGAAAACTCTTTTATCGTGAGGGTTTTCAAGATGAAAGACCCCGAAAAAGGTTTCCAATAAGTTGGTTAGTTTGAGCTATTTTGAAGCTCACAAACCCTCTTTGAAAACTCTTTTATCGTGAGGGTTTTCAAGGCTTGCGCAGCGACATAATGCGGAGCATACTCGGCGTATGTGAGCAATTATGGCGCAAGCGTAACGCAGAAAACACCACGAGAAAAAGTTTTTACTTGCGGATAGCAGCCACACCAGGCAACTCCTTACCCTCCATATACTCGAGCAGTGCACCACCACCTGTTGAAACGTATGATACCTGCTGTGCCAAGCCGAACTTGTTGATGCAAGCTACAGAGTCACCACCACCGATGAGTGAGAATGCACCAGCAGCAGTAGCCTCAGCGATAGCGTCAGCTACAGCAC
>JAFNUH010000041.1 GCA_017384185.1 Alistipes sp. | reverse complement strand
GGATCAGCCTATGGGCGAATTGTCTGGTGGAGAGGCTAAGCGTGCCGCCATAGCATTGATGCTATTGCAGGAGGCGGACTTCCTTGTGATGGATGAGCCTACAAACCACCTCGACATTGATGTTATCGAGTACCTTGAGGCATACCTCCAGAAGTCTCGTTGCACGCTTCTTATGGTGACGCACGACCGCTACTTTCTAGATCGTGTATGCAACACTATTTTCGAGCTTGATAGAGGCGAGCTCTTCGTATATCGAGGCAACTACTCCGACTTCCTTGAGAAGCGTGAGGAGCGATATACAAATATGCAGGCTAACATCGATAAGGCACGCAACCTTTTGCGTCGTGAGCTGGAGTGGATTCGCTCCACGCCGCAGGCTCGCACGGGCAAGGCTCGCTACCGAATAAATGCCTTCTATGACCTTAAAGATAAAGCCTCCGTATCGCTTGCCCGCAAGGATATGACAATCGATGTAGCCACATCACGTCTTGGCGGTAAAATCATCGACTGCGAGGGTGTTACCCTACACTTTGGAGAGCGCAGGATGCTGGATGACTTCTCATATAAATTCTCTCGCTACGAGCGTGTTGGTATCGTCGGCAAGAACGGCGCAGGCAAGAGTACCTTCCTCAACTTGATGACGGGATACCTACAACCCGAGGCTGGAAAAATCGAACGTGGCGAGACACTACGAATTGGTTACTACCGTCAGCAAGGTATGGAATTTAAGGCGGGGCAGACCGTTTTTGACATTGTACACGACATTGCCGAGACCATAGAGGCTGCCGACGGACATAGTGTATCAGCCACTACGATGCTCAACCGTTTTCTCTTCCCGCCCGACACACACAACAAACGAGTGGAGATACTAAGTGGTGGCGAGCAGCGACGCCTGTATCTGCTTACGGTGCTGATGCGTAACCCTAACTTCCTTATTCTCGATGAGCCGACAAACGATTTGGATATCCTGACGCTCAACGTGTTGGAGGAGTATTTGATGGCATTCAAGGGTTGCTTGCTTATTGTTTCGCACGACCGTTACTTCCTCGATAAGACCGTTGACCACCTATTCATTTTCCGAGAGGGAGGTGCTGTAAAAGATTTCGTTGGACAGTATAGCGAGTACAGAGAGTATATCAAGGAGCAGGAGGCTGAGGAGGCTCGTCAGGCAAAGATTGCAGCCGAGAAGGCGCAGAAAAACAAGCCACAACCCACCCCCACTACCCCATCACGCCGCAAGCTATCTTACAAGGAGCAGCGTGAGCTGGAGCAGTTGGAGGTCGAATTACCACAGTTGGAGAGCGAGAAAACTGAGCTTGAAGAGAAATTATCTTCGGGAGTTCTCTCACACGAGGAGCTTACGAAGGCTGCCGACCGCATTGGCGAGATAATAAATTTAATAGAAGAGAAAGAGATGCGCTGGCTGGAGCTAAGCGAAATATAATCTACTATTATGCAACTTCAAACGCATATAGATATAAAGCCTTTTGAGCGAAAAATCAACCACAGCCAGCCGATACTATCTATCGGCTCGTGCTTTGCTGATAATATTGCCCAGCGCCTGCAACACTCTAAATTTCAAACCGTAGCATCACCCACGGGAATACTCTTCAACCCCGAATCAATTGCCTGCACAATAGAGCGTTTCGCCCAAGCAAACAAAAGCGAAGAGGTTCTACCTACAAAGAATCAGTTACGATTTAGTAATGGTGTATGGTTTAGTTACGATTTTCACTCATCGTTCTCGCATACAGATGCAGATACGGCGGTAAATCAGATGCGTACGGCGGTAAAGGTTGGCGCAGATGCATTGTCAAGAGCCGAGGTTGTTATTATCACATTCGGTACAGCATTTGCCTATCGTCTAAACGAGAGTGGCGAAGTGGTAGCTAACTGCCATAAACAACCGCAATCTATATTCACCCGTCAGATGCTTAACGTAGACTATATCGTGCGGAGATATACAGAATTATTGCAAGGTGCTCTCTCCGACAAAAGAGTAATTTTCACTCTTAGCCCCGTGCGGCATTTAGGTGATGGATTGGAGCAGAACTCTCTGAGTAAAGCAACGTTACGTGTAGCCATAGCCGAGATTGTAAGCAGCAACAAAAATGCGGAATACTTCCCCTCGTACGAGATTATGATGGACGAGTTACGAGACTACCGTTTCTACGCCGACGATATGGCTCACCCCTCGAAGTTAGCTGTCGATTACATCTGGGAGCGATTCTCGGAGTGTGCATTTTCGGGCGACACACTCGAGCTAATCAAACGCATTGCGCAGATTACCTCAGCTACCGAACATCGTCCCTTCAACCCCCAGAGCGATGCCTATTGCAACTTCTGCCAACAGATGTTGCAAAGAATCGCCACCCTCGAACTCTCCCACCCCACACTCGACTTCACAACGGAAAAAGAGCATTTTAAGAGGTATTTATAACAAAAAAGTCCAACCTTCGGGTTGGACTTTTTTGTTAATCAATGGCACACTTGACGCACTCGATACCGACACGGCGTAGAAGATTTAGACCATCCTCCGAGCGGTAGTCGTCGCAGTAGACAACACGCTTGATACCAGCCTGAATGATAAGTTTTGAGCACTCGATGCAAGGCGCTGCTGTTATGTATAGCGTTGAGCCGTCGCAGTTATTTGCGCTCTTTGCTACCTTGGTGATTGCGTTTGCCTCGGCGTGCAGTACGTAGGGCTTTGTTTTGCCCGTAACCTCATCCTCGCAGATATTCTCAAATCCCGAAGGTGTTCCGTTATATCCGTCCGAGATAATCATCTTATCCTTCACAATCAGCGCACCCACCTGACGGCGTACACAGTATGAGTTCTCTGCCCACACACGAGCCATACGCAGGTAGCGCATATCAAGCTGATGTTGTTTCTCCTCTTCGTATCCCATAATAAATATATTTTAGGTGGCAGATAAACTCTGCCACCAATTATTACATAGCCTTACCGTGGCAGTGCTTATACTTCTTGCCGCTACCGCAAGGACAAGGGTCGTTACGACCAACCTTCTTCTCGACCTTGATAGGTGCGGGCTTAGACTTCTCTGCCTGACCTGCAGCCGCAGCTGCCGCCATACGTGATGCCTGAAGCTTGTTTACATCAACCTTTGCCTTCTGCTGGCGCTCCTGCTGTACTGCCTCGGGGTTATTCTCACGAACAGGGATATATGCCTTATTCATAATAGCGAGAGCCTCACGGTTAACCTTGAGCAACATCTTAGAGAAGAGCTGATAAGACTCCAGCTTGTAAATCAACAACGGATCCTTCTGCTCGTACTGTGCATTCTGTACGCTCTGACGCAACTCGTCCATCTCACGCAGGTGCTCACGCCAAGCATCGTCGATAGTTGTGAAGAGAACAATCTTCGAGAAGACCTTGTATATCTCCATACCGTCGGTATCCTTGCAACGCTGCAACTCTACGGGAACGTGGAAGCCCAAGTGACCATCCGTGATAGGGAAATGCATTGTGCGGTCCATATTGAACTCATTATCCTTGTAGATAATCTCCATTGTCTTGCGAACGGTATCTGCTACCGCCTTCTGGCGACGAGCGAAGAGTGTACGCAAATCCTCGACAATCCACTCAATAATCTCCTTCGGTTTAGCTGAGTTATACTTAGCCTCATCGAATGTAGGCTGGAGGGCTACCTCACGGATAAGCTCGAATGAGAATGACTCGTAGTCCATACCCTCGTGCGACTCCATAAAGCTCTCGGCATAGTCGTACATAATGTTATTGAGGTCAATCTCAATCTGCTCCCCATAGAGTGCGTGGCGACGACGTGTATAGATAACCTCACGCTGAGAGTTCATAACATCGTCATACTCCAACAGACGCTTACGGATACCGAAGTTGTTCTCCTCGACCTTCTTCTGAGCACGCTCAATAGCCTTTGTCATCATAGGAGCCTGGATAACCTCGCCATCCTGAATACCCATCTTATCCATCAATGAAGCGATACGCTCTGAGCCGAACAGACGCATCAAATCGTCCTCCAACGATACGAAGAACTGTGATGAACCGGGGTCACCCTGACGACCTGCACGACCACGCAACTGACGGTCAACACGGCGGCTCTCGTGGCGCTCGGTACCAATGATAGCCAAACCGCCAGCAGCCTTAGCCTCGGGCGAGAGCTTAATATCTGTACCACGACCTGCCATATTTGTAGCGATGGTAACCTGACCCGTACGACCCGCCTCGGCAACAACCTGTGCCTCGAGCTGGTGCTGCTTAGCATTCAATACGTTGTGCTTGATGCCACGCAACTTAAGCATACGGCTCAACAACTCTGAAATCTCGACCGAAGTTGTACCAACCAATACGGGGCGGTTAGCCTCTACAAGGCGTACAACCTCCTCGATAACAGCGCTATACTTCTCTCGCTTAGTCTTGTAAATCAAATCCTCACGGTCGTCACGAATAACGGGACGGTTTGTGGGGATAACCACAACATCCAACTTGTAGATGTTCCAGAACTCCGATGCCTCGGTCTCAGCGGTACCTGTCATACCAGCCAACTTGTGATACATACGGAAGTAGTTCTGCAAGGTGATTGTAGCGAAGGTCTGCGTTGCAGCCTCTACCTTTACACGCTCCTTAGCCTCGATAGCCTGGTGCAGGCCATCTGAGTAACGGCGACCGTCCAAAATACGACCAGTCTGCTCATCGACAATCTTCACCTTGTTGTCCATTACAACATACTCCACATCCTTCTCAAACATTGAGTATGCCTTCAAGAGCTGGTTCACGGTGTGAACACGCTCCGACTTTATTGAGTAGTCGTTGATAATCTCATCCTTACGCTGAGCCTTCTCCTCTACGGTCATCTCGCTCTTTTCCAACTCAGCAACCTCTGTTCCGATGTCGGGCAATACGAAGAACTTATCCTCGCCGAAATACTTCGACAACACCTCGTGACCCTTATCAGTAAGCTCTACCGAGTGCAACTTCTCGTCAATTACGAAGTACAAGTCGTCGGTAATCTCGGGCATACGGCGGTTGTTGTCCTGCATAAAGATATTCTCAGTCTTCTGGAACTGAACCTTGATACCCTGCTCCGAAAGGAACTTAATGATTGGCTTATACTTGGGAAGACCCTTATGTGCACGATAGAGCAATACGCCACCCTCATCGGGCTTACCCTCAGAGAAGAGACGACGTGCCTCGGCAACAAGACCTGTCACCAAATTCTTCTGGATGCTATAAAGGTGCTCGATTGCGGGGCGATACTCCTCGAACATCTGGTCGTCACCCTTGGGTACGGGACCAGAGATGATAAGCGGCGTACGAGCATCGTCAATCAATACCGAGTCAACCTCATCTACGATAGCAT
>JAFNUH010000332.1 GCA_017384185.1 Alistipes sp. | reverse complement strand
GTCGAGGATAACTACTCGAAGTGGTACAACGAATTGGTAGTGAAGGCTGGATTGGCCGAGAACTCGGCCGTGCGTGGCTGTATGGTAATCAAGCCTTACGGTTACTCTATTTGGGAGAAGATGCAGCGTGCTCTGGACGATATGTTCAAGGCTACGGGTCACGAGAACGCTTACTTCCCTCTCTTTATCCCCAAGTCATTCTTCTCACGCGAGGCGTCACACGTCGAGGGCTTCGCCAAGGAGTGCGCCGTTGTTACGCACTACCGCTTGATGAATAGCCCCCGTGGCGAGGGTGTTGTTGTTGACCCCTCGGCTCGCTTGGAGGAGGAGCTTATCGTTCGTCCCACCTCGGAGACCATCATCTGGAACACATACAAGAATTGGATTACATCATACCGTGACCTGCCCATCCTCTGCAACCAGTGGGCAAACGTTGTTCGTTGGGAGATGCGTACTCGCTTGTTCCTTCGTACTGCCGAGTTCTTGTGGCAGGAGGGTCACACCGCACACGCTACACGTGAGGAGGCTATCGAGGAGGCAGAGCGTATGATTAACGTCTATAAGGACTTCGCCGAGAATTGGATGGGCGTGCCCGTTATCGTGGGTCACAAGTCGCCCAACGAGCGCTTCGCAGGTGCTGAGGATACTTTGACTATCGAGGCGTTGATGCAGGACGGTAAGGCTTTGCAGAGTGGTACATCGCACTTCCTTGGTCAGAACTTCGCCAAGGCGTTCGACGTAACCTACACCACCAAGGAGGGTAAGCAGGAGTACGTGTGGGCAACATCGTGGGGTGTATCTACCCGTTTGATGGGTGCCTTGATTATGGCTCACTCTGATAACAACGGTCTTGTTTTGCCGCCGAAGTTGGCTCCTATCCAGGTTGCTATGGTGCCCATCTATAAGGGCGAGGAGCAGCTCAAGGAGATGACAGAGAAGATGGAGGCTATCGCTAAGGAGCTTCGTGCGAAGGGCGTATCTGTTAAGGTCGATACACGTGACAATGTGCGTTCGGGCTTCAAGTTCGCCGAGTACGAGTTGAAGGGTGTACCCGTGCGTTTGGCTCTCGGTCCTCGTGACTTGCAGAATGGCACTATCGAGCTTGCACGCCGTGATACACTCACCAAGGAGGTTGTGCCGCAGGAGGGTCTTACAGAGCGTATCGTAGCTTTGCTTGACGAAATCCAGCAGAACATCTTCAAGAAGGCTCTCGACTACCGCAACTCAATGATTACCGAGGTTAATACTTGGGATGAGTTCGTTGACGCTTTGGAGAATAAGGGTGGCTTCATCTCAGCTCACTGGGATGGCACCGTTGAGACCGAGGTTGCTATCAAGGAGGCTACAAAGGCTACAATCCGTTGTATCCCGTTGGATGTTAAAGAGGAGGAGGGTAGTTGTATCTACTCAGGCAAACCCTCTAAGTGCCGAGTTTTGTTCGCACGCAGCTACTAAAAATAGTGTGCTCGTCCTTGTGGCGGGCACTTTTTATATTATAGGCTATGCAACATTTCGATTCAGATTATATGGAGGGTATGCATCCGCTGATTCTGGATGCCCTTACCCGCACCAATATGGAGAAAACCGTTGGCTACGGCACCGACGAGTATTGCGCTTCGGCACGTGAGAAAATCCTCTCGGCGTGCGGACTTACGAGCGACGAGGGCGAGGTACACTTCCTTGTTGGTGGCACGCAGACCAACGCTACGGTCATCGCAGGCTTGCTACGCCCCTACGAGGGTGTTATCGCCGCCACTACGGGTCACGTTGCGCTGCACGAGGCGGGGGCTATCGAGGCGTCGGGACATAAGGTGCTAACAATCGAGGGCGTAGATGGCAAGCTCACTGCCGAGGCTGTCGATGAGTATATCACCGCCTTCCGTGCCGACGAGGCGTGGGACCATATGGTGTGGCCCGGTATGGTCTATATCTCGCAACCCACCGAGTATGGCACGTTGTACTCGCTCTCCGAGTTGGAGGCTCTGTCGGC
Source organism: Alistipes sp. (assembly GCA_017384185.1). Classification (GTDB taxonomy): domain Bacteria; phylum Bacteroidota; class Bacteroidia; order Bacteroidales; family Rikenellaceae; genus Alistipes. The sequence continues at coordinate 465 of JAFNUH010000332.1, read as the reverse complement.
TGTCTGCCGTAAGTGGGAGATTCCTCTCTTTGTCGATGGTGCACGTCTGGGATATGCTCTGGCATCGCCCGCAACGGATGTCACGCTGAAGGATTTGGCACGCCTGTGCGATGTCTTCTACATTGGTGGCACCAAGTGCGGAGCTATGTTTGGCGAGGCTGTTGTTATGCGCAAGGGACTTGTGCCGCACTTCTTCACCATCATCAAGCAGCAGGGCGCTCTGCTGGCTAAGGGTCGTATGCTGGGCTTGCAGTTCGACACGCTCTTTACCGATGACCTATATATAAATATAGCACGCCACGCCGTTGCGGAGGCAGCACGTCTGCGTGAGGCTTTCCGAGCAAAGGGATATGAGGTATATGCCGAGTCGCCCACAAATCAGGTCTTCATCGCACTCATCGCAGAGCAGGAGGCGCACCTTCGCACGCTCACTACCTTCTCGGAGTGGGAGCGTACCTCGGATGG
>JAFNUH010000331.1 GCA_017384185.1 Alistipes sp. | reverse complement strand
ATACCCTTTATCCGTATGGACCAAGGCTCGCCCGGTCTGCCCGTAAACCACTATGGTGTGGAGGCGGAGAAGGCGGCTTTGAACCGTGGTGTCGGCTCGCAATACCCCGCAGCAGCAGGCGTTCCTGAATTGAAATATGAGGCATCACGCTTTGTAAAAGCCTTTTTGAATATTGACATCTCGGCTCGTGCGTGCCTGCCTACGGTTGGCAGCGTTGCTGGCTCGTATGGCTCATTCATCGCCTGCACACAGCGTACACCGGGCAAAAACAAGGTGCTTTTTATCGACCCCGGATTCCCTATTCAGAAGTCGCAGCTGAGAATCATCGGCGCCGAGTGGGCAGAGTTTGACATCTACAACTACCGAGGCGAGGCTCTGCGTGCAAAGCTGGAGGAGATGCTCTGTGGTGGAGATATTGCCGCCATTGTATATTCAAACCCCAACAATCCTGCGTGGATATGCCTGGAGGATGCGGAGCTGAAGATTATTGGCGAGTTGGCGACCAAATATGATGTTATCGTAATGGAGGACCTGGCATACTTCTGTATGGATTTCCGTCAGGATTTGGGTCACCCCTTCCAGCCACCCTACCCGCCAACGGTGGCACACTACACCGATAACTACATCTTGATGCTCTCGTCGTCGAAGATTTTCAGCTATGCAGGTCAGCGTATGGCTCTCACTTGCATTAGCGACAAACTCTTCGACCGCCACTTCCCCGCTCTGGCTGAGCGATATAAGGATTCTGGCATCTTTGGACAGACCCTCATAGCATCAATACTCTATATGATTACATCGGGTTGTACGGCATCTACCCAGTATGCCTATGCCGAGATGTTACGCCTCTCGACCGAGGGTGAGATAAACTTCGTGGAGGATACACGTGAGTATGCCGTGCGTGCCGAGCGTATGAAGAAGATTTTTACCGACAACGGTTTTCATATCGTCTATGATAACGACGTTACGCAGAGGGTGGGCGATGGATTTTTCTTCACAATTGGCTACGGAAATATGAGTGGTGGCGAACTATTGACCGAGTTGCTCTACTACGGCGTAAGTAGCATATCGCTCTCCACGACAGGTAGCCAACAGCAGGGTGTTCGTGCCTGCACATCCCGTATGAGAGATGATTTGTATGGCGTAATGGAGGAGCGTATGCAAGCATTTAAGGCTGACCATCCGCTAAATTAGTTTTGAGTTAGGTAATGAGAAAAATATAAATCTATGATTTGGAACCCAAATAAAGAGTGTATGAGCCGTGACGAGATGCACGCATTGCAGAGTAAACGGCTTCAAAAACTTGTGACGTATGTATATCACAACGTCCCTTTCTATCGAAATAAGATGCAGGCAATGGATGTTGCCCCCGAGGATATTACATATATCGACGATATTGTAAAACTACCGTTTACCACCAAGCAGGACTTGCGTGATAACTACCCCTATGGGCTTCAGGCGGCTCCTCCATCGGAGATTGTGCGAGTACACGCATCGTCGGGCACAACGGGTAATCCGACAATCGTGGGCTACACACGCAAGGATTTGGCTGTATGGTCCGAGGTTATGACACGTGCTCTTACCTCATACGGCGTGACACGTGACGACACATTCTCGGTAAGCTACGGCTATGGTCTCTTTACGGGAGGTCTTGGTGCGCACTATGGCGTAGAGAATCTCGGCGCTACAGTAATCCCCACATCTACGGGTAATACCGAGAAACATATCCGCCTTATCCGTGATTTGAAGATTTCGGGTATCGCCTGTACACCCTCATACGCACTCTACCTCGCCGAGACGCTCGACAAGATGGGTCTAAAAAAGGAGGATATCGGTCTTCGTATTGGTGCCTTTGGTGCCGAGCCGTGGACTGAGAATATGCGTAAGGAGATTGAGGAGCGTTTGGGTCTAAAGGGCTACAACCTCTATGGCTTGAGCGAGATTATGGGTCCTGGCGTATCATACGAGTGCTCGGAGCAGAACGGCTCACACATCAATGAGGATCACTTCTACCCCGAGATCATCAACCCCGACACTCTGGAGCAGATGCCATACGGCGAGCAGGGCGAGTTGGTATTCACCACCCTTACAAAGGAGGGTATGCCTCTACTGCGCTACCGCACAAAGGATTTGTGTACGCTCACAGCCGATGGGTGTCCCTGCGGTCGTACGTCGGTACGTATGGGTCGCATCGTAGGTCGTAGCGACGATATGCTTATCATCCGTGGTATCAACGTATTCCCGTCACAGGTTGAGAGCGTTATCCTCGAAATGCCCGAGTTCGAGCCTCAGTATATGCTCATCGTTGACCGTGCAAATAACCTCGACACGCTGCAAGTTCAGGTGGAGGTACGCCGTGACTTCTTCAGTGACGACATCGGACGTATGCTTAATATGAAGAAACATCTTGCCGACCGCTTGAAGAGCGTTCTTTCAATCAATGCCGACGTTAAGCTTATGGAGCCGGGCAGCATTGAGCGTAGCCAGGGTAAGGGTAAGCACGTAATAGACAAACGAAACTTGAAATAATAAAACTTGAATGATATGACTACCAAGCAATTATCAGTCTTTCTTGAGAATAAGACAGGACGCATCAACGATGT
>JAFNUH010000330.1 GCA_017384185.1 Alistipes sp. | reverse complement strand
CATCTTCAATTCGTAGTCGGCAGGTGTGGCGCTGACATATATCGCCGTGCCCATCATCTTCTCAAACTCCTCGAATTTCAGCGGGCGGTTGTCCTTCGCTGCGGGGAGTCGGAAGCCATACTCAACAAGATTCTCCTTGCGGGCCCTGTCGCCGCCAAACATTGCGTGTACCTGCGGCAGTGTTACGTGGCTCTCGTCAATCACCATCATATAATCCTCGGGGAAGTAGTCCAGCAGACAGAATGGACGTGTGCCCTCGGCTCGTCCGTCAAAGTAGCGTGAGTAGTTCTCAATGCCAGGGCAGTAGCCTAACTCCTTAATCATCTCAAGATCGTACTCTACTCTCTGCTTTATACGTTGTGCCTCAATCTCACGTCCCTCCTTTTCGAAGAAGGCTATGCGCTGACCTAAGTCGAGGTATATATCCGATACGGCTTTGTCTATGCGCTCCTTGGTTGTGACGAAGAGATTTGCGGGGAATATCGTGACGGAATCTAACTCGTGTAGTCGTTGTCCTGTTGCGGCATCTATGAGCGTTATTGCCTCGACCTCGCCATCGAAGAATGTTACACGGTAGCAGTTGTCGCCAAATGCCGCCATAATATCCACCGTGTCGCCTTTTACACGGAATGTTGCGGGCGTTAGCTCCAGCTCTGTGCGGGTATATAGCGCCTCGACAAGACGGTAGAGGAAGTGCTTGTAGCCGATGTTGTCGCCTATCTTTATCGAGATAGATGTAGCGTGGAAATCGGCGGGGTTGCCAATACCATAAAGACACGAAACGCTCGACACCACAATCACATCACGGCGTCCCGATAGCAGTGCCGACGTAGCACTTAGTCGCATCTTCTCAATCTCGTCGTTTATCGAGAGGTCTTTTTCGATGTAGGTGTCTGTTGTGGGGAGATACGCTTCAGGCTGGTAATAGTCGTAATAGGATACGAAATATTCGACAGCATTTTCGGGGAAAAAGTTCTTGAACTCACCGTAGAGCTGTGCCGCAAGGGTTTTGTTGTGGCTTAGTACGATTGTCGGACGGTTTAACTTGGCGATTACGTTGGCTATGGTAAAGGTCTTGCCAGAACCCGTTACACCCAACAACGTGTTGTGCCTCGCACCGCCTTCGATAGAGTCGAGTAGCTGTGCGATAGCCTCGGGCTGGTCACCCGTAGGAGCATAATCCGACACAAGTTTGAAATCCATACGACAAAGTTAGAAATATTTGTGTAATCAATGAAAAAAGCGGCAACAAATATGCTGCCGCTTAAATTTTTATTTTATTACAATGTCTAACTCTTTGTAGAAGTCGGGTGTCTCGCCGATAAAAATCTTATGAATCGTACCCTCGGGTGTGAGGATTATTTTTGTGGGGAACGCCTTGATATTGTATAGCACCAAGGGGTCTTGGCGATAGTCTATATCACGTGGATTAAAGAGCTGTATCCACGGCAGGGCGTGGTCGTTTACAGCCTTTTGCCAACGTTCCTGCTTGTCATTACAGCAGATGCCGATGAACTCTACCTTCCCGTTAAACTTTTTGTATGTCTG
>JAFNUH010000329.1 GCA_017384185.1 Alistipes sp. | reverse complement strand
GTTACGGGTCGTGAGGGCGTATTCCAAACCTTCCGTTTCTTTCCGCATCGTGTTACGGGCGAGGGTATGTTTATGGCAGTTGCACGTAAGGCGGGTCTTGCAACATCACGTCGTCGTGCACCTAAGGCTCGTCGCAAAGTTATGGAGGCAGTCGATAAACGCACCTCGCAGGAGTTGTCACTATGGGTTGTGCAGGGTGACAAGATGCGATTCTTTGCCGCAGGAGATATGCTTTATGGTTGTCGTTCGGAACACTATGATGAGATTGAGGCTCTGGCTGGAACACTTGCCGTGATATATTCGGGCGTGGCTATGGGGCAAATCTTTAAGGGTAAACTGAAACCAGATGGTGCTTTGGCTCTCTATGCAGGTGTGAACTACGATGCCGTGGCGTTGTGCGAGGTGGATGAGCCTACTGCATTGAAGTTTCTGCGCAAGCAGGATATGGAGGCAGCGGAGTTTACAGAGGGTATAAATATGGTGCTGTATGGAGGTCGTCCGTTAGGCTTTGTGAAGAGAGTTGGTGCACGAGTTAATAATATGTATCCCAACTCGTTAAGGATTTTGAAATAATATAAAACAAGATAATATGGCAGTAAAAAAAATCTACTACTCGATGGGCGAGGTGGCCGAGATGTTCGATGTCAGCCCTGCACTTGTACGTCATTGGGAGTCTCAGTTTGATTGCATAAAGCCCCATCGTAATAAGAAGGGTAACCGTATGTTCACCGAGGCGGATGTTGAGAAGTTGAAGCAGATTTACCATCTTGTCAAGGAGCGTGGTATGACCCTCAAGGGCGCTAATAAGGCGCTCAAACGAGGCTCAACAAACGAGCTAGTTCGTGATACGGAACTTTTGGAGCGTTTGCAACGTATCCGTGCCGCATTGGTTGAGGTGCGTGAGGAGCTTAAGGCGGGCGATGGCGAACAGTTGCTCGACGATGAGGCAAGCCAGGAGGTAGCGCCTGCCGTAGAGCAGGAGCAGCCCAAGAAGCGTGATAAGGTTGTGGAGAAGATTGAGGAGTCGGCAGAGCCCGTTGAGGAGCAGCCCAAGAAGCGTACGGTGCGCCGTAAGAAGAAGGCTGATGACGATAACAAGGAGTTGTTCCCATTCTACGAGCAGTCGCTCTTTTAGCCTATGAAAGTCAGAGATATAGCAGCTGCGATAGAGTCTTTTGCACCACTTTCGTTGCAGGAGTCGTACGACAATGCAGGTCTTATAGTGGGGCGTATGGACGACGATGTGCATAAGGCGTTGTTGGCAGTAGATGTTACCGAGGAGGTGATTGCGGAGGCTGTTGCCGAGGGGTGTGATATGATTATCACGCATCATCCGATAATTTTTCACGCTATGAAGCGTTTTAACTCCGCATCGCAGACTGAGCGCTGTGTCGAGGAGGCGATACGTCGTGGCATAGTCCTCTATGCGGCACATACCAATCTCGACTCTACGCCCGATGGTATGAGTTGGCGTGTAGCGCAGATGCTGGGTTTGGAGAATATCGCCGTTATGCAACCGACAAATACGGAGGGTGCAGGTTTTGGTGTGGTCGGAGAGCTCGCCGAGGCTATGCCGAGTGCGGATTTTATGCGTCGAGTGATGGAGCTCTTCGATGTGAAGGCATTGCGCCATAGCGATGTTGTGAAGGCAGAGATTCGCAAGGTTGCCATCTGTACAGGCTCGGGTGGTTCGCTCATCGATGATGCCCGAAAGTCGGGCGCCGACATCTATTTGACGGCAGATTTGCGCTATAATGACTTTATGAGGCACGAAAATGCAATAATTTTAGCCGATATGGGGCATTTTGAAAGCGAATATTGCGCAATTCAAATTTTATTTGATATTTTATCAAAAAAAATACCTATCTTTGCAGTTCGCAAGAGTGTGTGCTCTCGTAACCCCGTAAATTACACCGTTCGATAGTGCAAAACAGGGCGTTTGGGGAAGGTGTTTGACCCAGAGAGTGTGGGTGAGGAGAACAGAAGCTGTCTAAAAATTAATTTGAGATATATGGCACAAAAGAAAACATCTGAAGTCGACTACTCGATGCAGGAGAAGATTATGGCTCTCTATGAGTTGCAGAAGATTGATTCTCAGGTAGACGAAATCAACAAAGTAAAGGGTGAGTTGCCCTTGGAGGTGCAGGATTTGGAGGATGAGCTCGAGGGCTTGAATACCCGTATCGAGAACATCAATGCCGAGATTGAGGAGTTTAACTCTCTCACAAAGCAGCGTAAGCGTGAGATTGACCAGGCTAAGATTCAAATTTCACACTACAAGGAGCAGCAGAACAACGTGCGTAACAATCGTGAGTTTGATGCCATCACCAAGGAGATTGAGTATCAGGAGCTTGAGATTGAGTTGGCTGAGAAGCGATTGAAGGAGTACTCGGCAGCAATCAAGAATAAGAAGGCTCAGTTGGAGAGCGCTGAGGCGGTAGTTGCTGAGCGTGGTGTCGATTTGGCTGCTAAGAAGGCTGAGTTGGAGAGCATCGAGGCTGAGACTGCCGACCAGGTAGCTGCTCTCGAGGCTAAGGCTGAGAAGGCTAAGGTTAAGATTGATGAGCGTCTTCTTACGGCTTATGCTCGTATTCGTCGTAGCGTACGCAATGGTTTGGCTGTTGTTACCGTAAAGCGTGATGCTTGTGGTGGTTGCTTTAACCGTATTCCTCCTCAGCGTCAGGCAGATGTGCGCTTGGGTAAGAAGCTTATCGTGTGCGAGTATTGCGGTCGTATTCTTGTTGCAGATAACGAGGAGTAGCCTGCGATTAAACATTAAAACAAAAAGGGGTGGAATCAACTACGATTCTATCCCTTTTTTGTGTAAAAATTAATAACTATTCTGTCGTTGTTTGTAAAATAATCGCTACCTTTGCGACGGATTTATTTATATAATGTAATCATAATTATCTCCGTAGAATGAAGATTGCTCTTGCCCAATTAAATTATACCATCGGTGATATCGATGCAAACGTCTCTCGTATCATCGATTCAATCCGTAAAGCAGAGGCTGAAGGCGCTGATGTAGTGCTCTTTGCCGAGTATGCCATAAGTGGAACCCCCGCTTATGATTTGTTGCGTAAAACCACATTCCTCACCCTGTGCGAGGAGGCTTTGGAGCGTATTGCCGAGGCTTGCCGCCGTGTTACGGCTATCGTAGGTTCTCCCGTGTTGACCGAGCGTGGTGCTGTCAGTGCAGCCGCCGTGTTGCGAAATGGTTGTGTGGATGCGATTGTTGAGAAGCAGTATGTTACGGCACGCCGTGAGATGGGATTTATTGTCGAGGGCGAGGGATATAAGACCATCAACATCTGTGGCAGAAACGTCGCTATTATGGTGGGTAACGATTTGGCTCACCTCTCGGAGATTGATTCTAAGGCAGATTTTGTTATCAACGTCAATTCACGCCGTTATGGTAAGGGTTTGCTTTCACGTCGTTTGGAGACTCTGCGTCGCTTGTCTTACACTGAGGGTCGCAATATCATAATCATCAATCAGGTGGGTGGCTCTGGAGATATCGTTTACGATGGTACTTCGGGCATTATGAACAAGGATGGCAATGTGGAGCTTATGATGAAGAGCTTCGAGGAGGATTTTGTAATCTTCGACACTAAGGCCGAGCACACACCTATTGATATTCCCTACACATCGTATAACGACCGCACACGTATGGTTTACAAGGCAGCGTGCTTGGGTCTGCGTGACTACTTCCACAAGAATGGTTACAAGAAGGCTTGCGTAGGTCTTTCGGGTGGTATCGACTCGTCTGTTGTCGCTTGTCTGGCTGTTGGTGCTTTGGGTAAGGAGAATGTCAAGGGCTTGATGATGCCCTCGCAGTTCTCATCTGATGACTCTGTGGAGGATGCAAAGATTTTGGCAGAAAACCTGGGTATTGAGTATAGCGTATTGCCCATCACTGCGGCATATACAGCTATTATGGATACTTTGAAGCCTGTGACGGGTGGTACGGAGTTCGATGCTACCGAGGAGAATATCCAGTCACGTATCCGTACCGTGCTGTTGATGGCTTTGCAGAATAAGGATGGTTACGTATTGCTCAACTCATCGAATAAGAGTGAGAATGCTATCGGTTGGTGTACGCTCTATGGCGATACTGCTGGTGCGTTTAGTGTTACCGGTGACCTTTATAAGAGCGAGGTTTACGATTTGGCTCGCTATATCAATAGCCGTTTCGATAATGTTATCCCTGAGGTAATCTTGAAGAAGGAGCCTTCGTCGGAGCTTCGTCCCGACCAGAAGGATAGCGATATTTTGCCTCCCTACGAGGTTGTGGATGCAATCCTCTATCGTATGATTGAGGAGGGTCAGCATCGTGAGGAGATTATCAATGCCGGCTTCGACTCGCAGGTTGTCGAGAAGATTCACTCTATGGTGATGCAGAACGTGAAGAAGCGTTATCAGTATCCCCCCGTGTTGCGTCTTTCGACTTGCTCATTCCGCCACGAGTGCTTGTTCCCGTTGGTTAATAAGTACGGTTATTAATTGAGTGACTCGATAGGAGTTCGGTCGTAAATCTGTAATTCTTTCTTAGGTTATGGCAGCAGTGAAACATTGCGGTGAGGTGATACGCATTGAGGGCAATAGCGTCTTTGTGCGTATGACGGTCAATAGTGCTTGTAGCGCTTGCCACGCCAAGGGAGTATGTGGCGTATCGGAGAGTACTGAGAAGATAGTCGAGGTGGAGACCGCCTCGGCTGCTGATTTTAATATTGGAGAGAGTGTTGAAGTAGCTCTTTTGAGTGATTCTATGGGTGCTAAGTCTGTCGTTTTGGCGTACGTAGTACCCTTTTTAGTTTTGACGCTGATGCTTGTTGGCTCGCTGATGATGGGTGCGGGCGAGGGCGTTGCGGTGTTATCTGCGCTGGGCGGAGTTGCTATCTACTATGTAGTGCTGCATCTGTTGCGTGATAAGGTGAAAAACAAAATAAAATTTATAATAATTAAACAAACAAAATGACGGTTTTATTATCTACAATTCTGACACTCAGCGTGCTGGGTATTCTTGCTGCCGTTATCTTGTACTTCGTAGCTCAGAAGTTCAAGGTGGAGGAGGATCCCCGTATCGATGAGGTCGAGAAGATGCTTCCCGGTGCAAATTGCGGTGGTTGTGGATTTGCCGGTTGTCGTGCTATGGCTGAGGCTATGGTATTGCGTGACGACATCTCTGCATTGTACTGCCCCGTAGGTGGTGCCGAGTGTATGAAGAGTATGGC
>JAFNUH010000328.1 GCA_017384185.1 Alistipes sp. | reverse complement strand
GCGCAGCGAGCAATTGACAAAGGTTACTTTCTGTCGTTTTCGCCCTCGTCGCTCCGTTCGCCAAGGACGGTTGAAGTTCTGCGAAACATACCGAAAAATAGGCTCTTTATTGAGACGGATGACAGCCGAGAAGCGATAGAAGATATGTATCTAAGGGTTGCTCACGAAAGAGGAGTATCGATAGAGAATTTACAAAAAGAGATAGAGAATAATTACAATAATATTTTTTGAAAATATAAATGAATAACAATTGGTTAGAGAGAACATCTCTACTTTTAGGTGATGAGAAGTTGCAACTCCTACGCAAGGCAAATGTGCTGGTCGTAGGACTTGGAGGTGTGGGTGCTTATGCCGCCGAGATGATAGCACGTGCGGGTGTTGGTCGTATGACAATCGCCGATGCCGATGTGGTATCCGAGAGCAACATTAATCGCCAACTTATCGCCCTGCACTCAACCATCGGACAGGAGAAATCGGAGCTAATGGCTCAGCGTCTGCGTGACATAAATCCCGACATAGAGCTAACGGTAGTCAACCGCTTTATAAAGGATGATGAGACCGACGCTCTGCTCGACTCCGACAAGTTCGATTACATCGTTGATGCAATTGATACACTATCGCCCAAACTTGCATTGATAAAGGGTGCGCTCGACCGCAATATTCCTTTGGTCAGTTCAATGGGCGCAGGAGCCAAGACCGACCCCACGAAGATGGAGATTTGCGATATTGCAAAAACACACCACTGCCCGTTAGCACATATGCTGCGCAAACGCCTACATAAAATCGGTATCCGCACAGGCTTTCAAGCGGTATTCTCGCCAGAGCCCGTACGTGAGGGTGCAATGATACTATGCGAAGAGCAAAATAAGAAGTCCAACACCGGCACAATCTCGTATATCCCTGCACTGTTTGGCATCGGTTGCGCATCGGTTGTGGTGCGTGGGCTAATTAATGAGTTATAGAAGATAAAAACAGTAACTATATGAAAATAGTATTTTTAGATGAGTACTCAGTTTGTGGTCGTGACCTTACCGAAGTAAAGAGATTCGGAGATTATATCGGCTACGAGATGACCTCTGCTGAGCAGGTTTTGGAGCGTTGTGCAGAAGCAGAAATTATAATTTCCAACAAGGTTGTACTCGATGCTGCCACCATCGCCGCCCTACCCAACCTACGTCTTATATGTGTTGCTGCAACAGGTATGAACAATGTAGATTTGAATGCTGCAGCCCAGCACGGCGTAGAGGTGCGAAATGCTGTGGGTTACTCGACCTATGCCGTTGCCGAGACCACTATATGTTCAGCATTGTCGTTGCTGCGTGAAGTCACATACTATGACAACTTCTTCAAGTCGGGCGAGTATTCCAAGGCGGAACGCATCTTCAATTTCGACCGCCCCACGGCTCAGATTCGTGGCAAGCGCTGGGGTATAATAGGTATGGGAAATATTGGTCGTGAAGTGGCACGTTTAGCTGAGGCTTTTGGATGCGAAGTAGCATATTATTCTACTTCAGGCGTTAGTAGAGATGAAAAATATAATAAATTAGAACTTAATGATTTACTTTCATCTTCAGACATCGTTTCAATCCACTGTCCTCTAAACGAACGCACACACAATTTGATAGATACTCAAGAGCTTGCAATGATGAAAAAATCGGCAATTCTTATCAACGTTGCACGTGGTGGAATTGTAAACGAAGTAGCCTTAGCAGAGGCTCTCGACAACGGCAATCTGCGTGGTGCAGCACTCGATGTATTTACCTCGGAGCCGTTGCGTGAGTCGCCACTCTACAACCTGCGTGACCCCTATCGCCTACTCGCCTCGCCTCACAATGCGTGGTCGTCGGTAGAGGCGATAGACAGACTTATAGCCTGCATAGCGAAGAACATCGAGGAGTATGTCAACCGCAGATAATCTATAAATTAAGGTATAATAAATCCCAGCCACAAAAGGTTGGGATTTTTCTTTTTATCCGATAAAATTTCCACAAAACCGCTTGGAGATTAAAATTCTTTTATTACTTTTGTACTGTACTACTAAGCTAATACGGTAGTATGTAAAATCTCAACTGTTTATATGATAAAGCTACAAAACCTTTCGGCAGGATACTCGGCGAAGCATCCTGTTTTGCACGAGTTGAACACAACTCTGCACGTAGGACGTATCTACGGACTACTTGGCGCAAATGGAAGTGGCAAAACAACACTTCTAAAGACCATTTCGGGCTCTATTGCGCCGCTATCGGGTGAGCTGAGCGCTATGGGCGAAAAGCCCAAAGAGCGTTCGGTCGCATTTCTTTCGGAGATGATTTACCTTCCCGACGAAGTACAACTACCCTCGATGAGTGCTAAGACTTTCGAGAAGTTGTACGCACCTCTTCGCCCTCAATTCTCGGCGGAGAAGTTCCACGACTATCTCCAACGATTTGAGGTTGACACCAACATTCGCCTAAACCGCCTATCGTTGGGTAATCGCAAGAAGTTCTTCATTGCATTTGCTATGGCGTGCAACGCAAAACTCTTGATTTTCGACGAACCGACCAATGGTCTTGACATCTTGGGCAAGAAGGTCTTTCGTCAATTGTTGGCGGCTGAGATTAACGATGAGCGTACTATCATCGTATCAACGCACCTTGTAAGCGACTTAGAGAGCCTTATTTCTGATGTTATCGTCATCAAAAACCACAACATCGTCCTCAATGCCGACGTGAACACCATCGCCGAGCGTTTAGAGTTTGGCAATGCTAACGCCATCACCAGCCCCATCTATAAGGATGGTCTGCGAGCTATTGGCAAGGGTTATGGAGAGCCTACGAATGTAGATTTAGAGATGTTGTATCTCGCCCTACACGACAACTCAGTAAAACAACAGAT
>JAFNUH010000327.1 GCA_017384185.1 Alistipes sp. | reverse complement strand
GATGTATCTGGCGGTGGACTCTTACCGCAAGTCGAAGTCGTGGCTGTTTGTGATTATGCCCATCGTGATTTTCATCCTCTCGGGATTTGAGCACTCTATCGCCAATATGTTCTACATCTCGCTGGCGGGCGAGTGGGGCTGGGAGGCCATCAGAATCACGGCTATCGCCATTGTCGGAAACGGCATAGGCAGCTGGCTACTGAATGCAAGTAATTTTACTTTTAAGGATTAAAAAAGATAGGTGCTATAGGTGTTATAAGTGTTATAGGTCAGTGCCGTAAAACATATAACACCTATAATTCCTAACATATTTTTTCCGACAGAGGAAACATTTTTGAAATATATTGCGTATATTTGCGATACGAAGGTACTTCAGTGCAAGTACCTTTTATTTCCCCGCCACGTGCTAATTACTTAGTATTAAGTAGTTCGATAGATGGGTGGAAAAAGAAAAGTTAAAGTGTAAAAAATATTTACACATTGTGTAAAAAAATCATACAATAACGATTTTTACGTTTTGCCACATTGCAGATAATCAGTGTATTAGACTTATGGCAAGAAAATTGTTTTATTGTGAAAGATTGAAAAATACTAACCGAAGAATTAACTAAAACCGTAAATATTATGAAGAAACTTTCTCCTATTACAACCCTTGCCGTTGCGATTTTTGCCCTCGGCACTCTCTTTTCGGCTTGCACGCCACGTGACCGCATAGTCGAAAATCCCTACATCGAAACTGCCAATGGCATCACACGTGACATCGTGCGTGTGGAGCTGAGCGACACCGCCACCATCGTACATCTGAGAGCCTACCAGACACCCAAATATTGGGTTAAGACCTCTTCGGATAGCTACCTGCGTGTAGGCGAGGAGCGTTATCCCGTCATCAGCTCCATCGGTGCGCCACTCGACGAGGAGGTCTATGCGCCCGCATCGGGCGTGGTTGATTTCAAGCTCGTATGCAAACCCCTACCCAAAGAGACTAAGAGTTTCGACTTTATCTCGCCAAAGGGCAGCTGCATCTATGGTGTCGATTTGACCGCCCGTGCCAAGCCTTATAAGTACCACCCCGAACTACCGCAAGAGTTCCGCCGTGAGCTTACCGATGGAGCTCTGCCCGAAGTATCATACGAGGTAGGCGTATCTACGGTAAATATCCATATTATGGGTTGGCGTGAGGAGATGGGCGAGGTTGTGGACCTCACGGTAAACCATCTGCTTACCTCGCAGGAGCGTGTGGCGATGAACTTCGACAAGCAGAGCCACACCGCCTCGGCGCAGTTTATGCAGTACGGAACAGCCTTCTGTTATGTCAACTTCTCGGGTAAGTTTGGTCGTGTGTGGCTGGAGCCGGGTGCAACCACCGATGTATATTTGGATATGTCGCATACGGGTCTGCGCCTTATGGCTAAGCGTGAGGGCAAGGCGGAGCCTACCTGCTACGACAACGCTCTCTACGCAACGGGTAAGTATGGCGATATATCTCGTGCCCGCAGCGCCCTCACGATGGCATATATGATGCGGGTAAAATATGATTATCAGGAGCCGACCGAAAAGTGGATTGAGAGGAACTTAGCCGACTATCTCCACCGTGTCGATTCGCTCGAAAAGATGCCCGACCGCCATCCTCTGCATAAGAAGATTTCGAGATTGGAGTTGGACGAGAGCTTTATTGGAGCTATTATCAGCTACGATTTGGAGGTACGCTCGGATATGATTATAAAAAATAACGACACCTTGCCCCGTGAGCAGTGGGAGAGCATCCCTACGCCAAAGATGAGCGCCGAGCAGTACAAGCACCTTATGCACTATGTCGATATGGATAACCCTGCGCTGTGGTTGAGGGAGATGACATTTTCGGGTTTTTATGCTCGTCAAACAATGACAGATATACTGCCCGCCGACCACCCCATTATGGAGAATGCAATGTCGTCGGAGTATTTCGTGAAGGCTCGAAACCTGCAACTCACCGACGAGGATTTTCGTCAGCTCCGAG
>JAFNUH010000326.1 GCA_017384185.1 Alistipes sp. | reverse complement strand
TCTCCAACGAGCGTAGCATAGTGGGTACTCTTACCACCAGGTGCAGCACACATATCCAAGACTCTCAGACCTTTACAAGCCTCCGCACCTCCAACAGCCTCAGCGATTATATAGCCAGCAAACTGCGAACTCGCCTCCTGAACATAGTAGGCTCCAGCGTGAAAATCGGGGTCGAGCGTAAAGGCAGGTCTTTCGCCAAGCAGATAACCATACTCGCTCCAGCGAACCCTCTCGCCACCCCACTTCTGCTCCGCCATCTTTGCGGGGTTCAATCTCACCGACGTAGATGGCTCCGTGCCGAGTGCAGCACAGAGAGCCTCAGCCTCAGCGGCTCCTAACTCTCGTTGCATACGAGAGATAAATTGTTCGGGTAGTCGCATCGGCATTACTCTTTAGAGGTCATCGTTTCCAACTGCTCGCAGATACGATCCACGACCGTCGGGTCGGCAACAAAATCATCGACATCCTTGTCGATAATCAACACACGACCTTTATATATATTATTAATCCACGCCTCATATTTATCGTTCAGACGTGAGAGATACTGCTCGTCAATATTTGTCTCATAGGCACGACCTCGACGCTTAATCTGCGCAACGAGCGTAGGAATGCTCGCACGGAGATATATCAGCACATCGGGCTGAGGGATAAGATTTGTCGTGAGGTCGAAAATCTTCATATATGTAGCAAAGTCACGTGACGAGATGAGTCCCATCTCGTGGAGGTTATCAGCGAAGATATGGGCATCCTCATAGATGGTGCGGTCCTGGAAAATAACCTCACCACCGCTCCTTAGCATATCCAACGTCTGCTCGATACGGCTACCCAAAAACGAGATTTGCAACTGGAATGCCCAGCGGCTCATATCGTTATAGAAATCTCCGATGTAGGGGTTGTCGCTCTCCTCATAGTAAGCCTTTGCCCCATAACGCTCAGTAAGAATCTCGGTAAGCGTAGTCTTGCCGCTACCAATATTTCCTGCAATAGCTACATACATATTTATATATCTGACTAATTAAAAAACTCTCCGATGGTGGCGATTGACCCGGGCATTGAGAATACCACAACCCTATCGTATGCATTAATGCGTGTATCACCCACGGCAATAAAGACCTTGTCGCCACGCACAATACCGCCAATAATCACATCCTGCGGCAGTCGCATATCCTTTATCATACACTTTGTAGCAGGCGAGTTGGGCTTCACAATAAACTCCAGCACCTCAGCCTCGCTGCCCGACAGGCAACGTATAGCCTGAACATCAGTTGACATCGTAAAGCGGAAGATATTAGATGCCGTAACACGTTTCTTGTTAATGATAGTATCGATACCTACGCTCTCGGCAAGGCGCACGTAGTTGAGATTCTCAACCTCGGCAATAACCTTCTTCACACCCATACGCTTAGCCTGCATCGCCGCCAGAATATTTGTCTCACTACGTCCCGTAACTGCCAGAAAGGCATCGGTCGTTGAGAGTCCCTCCTCGAGCATAGCATCCAGATTACGACCATCCTCGTGAATGATGAGCGTCTTGTCCAACTCCTCAGCCAGACGGTACGCCTTCTCGCCATTATACTCGACAATCTTTACATTCATCTCGTCCTGAAGCTCCAGTGCAACTCTCACACCAATACGAGAGCCTCCAAGAATCATCAAGTTCTTCACCTCAACGCTCTTCTGTCCCGAAAGCTCCGTCACCTGCTTTGCAACATCCTTGCGGGCGATGATATATACCATATCTCCCTCAAAGAATTCATCCTGACCTCGTGGGATAATGGTACGGCTGCCTCGAGTAATAGCTACGGCACGGAACTCTGTGATTGAGCCATCGGCAGCCAAATCCTGAAGTTTACGACCAAGCAGTGGCGAGGTAGGCTCCAGCTTGAATACAATCAAAGCCAACAAACCGCCCGAAAAATCGACATAGTCTGTCGTAGAGGTATGACCCAAAAGATTTGTCACCTCCTGCGCAGCCACCATCTCGGGGTAGAAGAGGTAGTCGATACCCATATTGATGAACATCTCCTTGTTGTTAGGCTCAAGATACTCGTTATTATCCACACGAGCGATAGACTTCTTTGCGCCCAACTGCTTTGCCATAATAGCGGCGAGAATATTCTGATTCTCGTCGTGGTTTACGGCAATAAAGAGGTCACAGCGCCTCACACCCGCACGGCGCAAAACAGCAAACGCCGTAGTGTCGCCCTCGACGGTTATAAGGTCAGCCAATGTACTGAGTTCATTTAACGCCTTAGTATCGCTATCTATAACCGTAATATCGTGACCGTTACCGCTCAGCATCTGCGCCAAGTGGCTACCCATCTCTCCAATTCCTGAAATAACGATTTTCATTCTCCGTATCTTTTAACCTCTCGGCGTGATAATAAAAACATCTTTCCGCCACACGAAGGTACATTCTTTTGCAAATTAACATACAAATATATAAATTTGTTGTCGGAATTTCAACTAAATACAAATATTTAACACTTTACAGGCTATGGCAACACCATTTTCTACGATATTGATAGTGATTTTAATCTCGATAGGCTTAGTTGGCTTCTTCTTTTTGGGTATGTCGCTCACGCAGATATTCAAGGGTCACGACATCGACTCCGAGATTGCAACCAACAAAAATATGCAACGCTTGGGCATAAAGTGTGCCGTGCAGGAGTCTCGTGAAGACACGGGAACAGATTGCGAGGATTTAGGCTGCCACGGCAACTGTTCATCGTGCGACATCGACCACACAGCGGAGAATAAATCAGATAATAAATAAACCACAGCATACTATGAAACACCTTATTCTTCTCATCGCCTCGGCTATTTGCATCATCTCGTGCACGCCAAGTAACACCGCCACACAGAGCCGTTCTAACGAGTTGCGCTTCAAGGATGGCAAGTTCAAGATTGCACAGTTTACCGATATTCACATCAATCCCAACGACCCAAGAAACGAGTCGGTAGCAGAGACTCTGCTCGCCGTGCTTGAGAAGGAGCAGCCAAACCTTGTGGTGATGACCGGAGATATTGTAACAAACCAACCCGCCGATAAGGGTTGGCAATTTATCATAGATATGATGTCAAAGGCGGGCATCCCCTACGCTGTCACTATGGGTAACCACGACCCCGAGAATATGGAGCGAGACTCGATATACAATATCTTATCCGCAGACCCGCTCTTCATTGGCGAGAAGGGTCCCGAGGATGTAAGCGGTTGCGGAAACTATGTTTTACCCGTTTTGGCATCCGACTCCGATAAGACAAGTGCCCTAATATACTGTATGGATTCGGGTGACTACTCAAATGTTGAAGCGGTAAAAGGTTATGCGTGGATTAAGCACAACCTAATAGAGTGGTATCGTGAGAAGAGCCAACACTACACCAAACTGAACGGCAACCAGCCTCTGCCGGCTTTGGCATTCTTCCATATCGCTACGCCCGAATATCGTGACATTAACGAGAATACAAATATGTACGGCTGCAACAAGGAGGGTTCAGGCGTAGGTGCGCCCGATATTAACAGCGGATTCCTTACGTCGTGTCTTGAGATGGGTGATGTGATGGGTATGTTTGTTGGTCACGACCACGACAATGATTATATCGGTCAGCAGAATGGTATAGCTTTAGCTTACGGACGTGTGTCGGGAATCAATGCTTATGGCGATATGCCTCGTGGAGCACGTATTATAGAGCTTACGGAGGGTGAGCGAAGATTCACCACGTGGATTTCAACTCCTACGACTACCGAGCTTACATACTTCTACCCTACGGGTATTACTCTCGACGATATGGCAGAATCAAACTTTTTGCCCGCACGCAAAACCATATCTACCAAGCAGGGAGTAGCCTACACATACTACGAGGGAGCATACAAGAGCATCAAGGATTTCCCGAAGGCTGGCAAAAAGGTGAAGCAGGGCACAAAGAGTAATTTCCTTATCACCGATTCAGCTAAGGATCACTTTGCATACGACTTTAATGCAGCAATTGACATTCCCAAGAAGGATGTATATATCTTCCACCTGACTTGTGACGATGGCGCACAACTCTATATCGACGGCAAGTTAGTTGTTGATAACGGAGAGGGACACTCAATGAGTAAGACAGTAAGTGGCAAGGTAGCCTTAGAGAAGGGTCAGCACGATATTCGTGTTATATACTATGAGAATTATATGGGCGAGGGTCTTAAAATCGACTTCGAAACGCTTACCGATGCTCACCAGCCCCTGCCTGACAATATGTTGTACATAGTAGAATAAAGAGAATGAAGAGTATCATTGATTTTCTAACCGACCTGTCGCAAAATAACGACCGCACGTGGTTTGAGGCGAATAGAGAGCGTTATAAACTTGTAAAGCAACGTATGGACGAGGTTGCTGCGGAGTTTATCGAGGCTCTTGCATCCTTTGACCCTTCGGTGGAGGGTGTGCAGGTTAAGGATGCTACATATCGCATATATCGTGATACTCGATTTTCTAAGGATAAGTCTCCCTACAAAACTTGGTGGGGCGTATATGTTTGCCCTCACGGCAAGAAGTCGGGATTCTCGGGATACTATATGCACGTAGAGCCTGACCAAAATTGTTATATGCTCTGCACAGGCGCCTATTGCCCATCATCAGGCGAGATAAAGAGCGTGCGTGAGGAGATTATGACCGAAGGCGACGGCTTCGCTGAGGCTATTCGTACTGCCGAGGGTTTCGAGGTGGATTGGTCATCGGCTCTAAAACGTATGCCACAAGGATGGTCTGCCGAAGATGCACACTCGGAGTACTACCGCCTGCGCAACTATGTGGTTGTAAAGATGGTTGACAAGGAGTACTTCCTTCAGCCCGATGCTATTTCTCATATCGCATCCGACCTACGCTGCTCCCGCCCCTTCAACGACATCCTCAACCGAGCAATCCAATACGCCCACGAGATGGGATGGTAAAAACACAAGCCACTACCGTTAAGTAGTGGCTTGTGTATTATTTCTGCAATGCGTCCCAGAGCATATCTTTTAGACGAGTGATGTTCATATTGGCGACAGATGAGATAAAGACCGATGGAACACCTTCAGGAAGTGTTGGTCGCATCTCCTCGATTAGTTCGTCATCCAACATATCGCATTTTGTGACTGCCAACAAGCGTTGCTTATCGAGCAATTCGGGGTTATACTGCGTAAGCTCGCCGAGCAAAATCTCATAATCTTTAGCAATATCATCGCTATCGGCTGGCACCATAAACAGCAGCACAGAGTTTCGTTCAATGTGGCGCAAGAAGCGTGTTCCGAGACCCTTGCCCTCGTGAGCACCCTCGATAATACCAGGGATATCCGCCATAACAAACGACTTATGGTCACGCACCTCGACAATACCGAGGTTAGGCTCAAGCGTTGTGAAGGCATAATTTGCAATCTTAGGCTTTGCCGCAGATACAACCGACAACAGCGTACTCTTACCCGCATTGGGGAATCCAACCAAACCTACATCTGCCAAGACCTTTAGCTCAAGGATAAATGCACCCTCGTCACCCTCTTCACCGGGCTGTGCATAGCGAGGAGCCTGGTTTGTGGCGCTCTTGAAGTGCCAGTTACCCAAACCTCCACGTCCACCCTTGAGAAGTGTCAAGCGGTCGCCGTGCTCGGTAACCTCGCCCACATACTCGATAGTTGTAGTACCATCCTCCTGCTCAACCAGGCGACGTGCTACTGTACCCAGAGGTACGGGGATAACAATATCCTCGGCATCCTTGCCCGTCGAACGTGCGCCGTGACCACCCTCGCCATCCTGAGCAAACTGGTGGCGCTGGTACTTAAGGTGAATAAGAGTCCAATATTGGCGGTCGCCTTGCAGGATGATGCTACCACCCTTGCCTCCATCACCTCCATCGGGTCCACCGAATGCAACAAACTTCTCTCGGCGGAAGTGGCACGAACCTGCTCCTCCGTGACCCGAACGGGCAAAAATCTTCACATAGTCCACAAAATTTGAACCTGCCATAATGACTCTCTTTTTAATTTATTAATTTTCTGCCTGCAAAGATAGCTTTTTCCTACCAAACAGCCAAATTCTAAAACTTCCACGATACAACGGCGTAGTAAGTTCGGGGATATGAGTAGGTCAGCACATCATCTTGAGGTGTATATATACGTTGAGCGCCACTCATATAGTTGCGTATGCGAGATGACTCATAACCACCATAAACAATATCCTTCTCGCCTAAAAGATTCCTTACCGACAGCGTCAGCGACAAACGTGAGCGCCCGATATTAAACCAACGAGAGAGTGAGGCATCCAGCGTCACAGCGTCGCCGAGTCGTCGTTGCTCAATAAAATTACGATATATCTCCTCCGATGAGGATGCTTGAAACGCCACACGCTCCGTACGACGAATGGGCGATGCGTCCAGATAACGCATAGCAACACCTTGTGCTGCGATAGATGCCGCCCAACCTCTGTAATTTAGGTAAGTAAGCTCTGCCGAGCCACTTATCATAGGCGCTCCTCCGACATAACAATCGCCCATATAACTCTCACTGCGAGAGCTTACAATCTCGTTTGTTGTGTCGGCATAGTGCGTGATAGTCGGGTTCTTCGAGTAGATATATTGTCCCGCTGCAGCAGAGAACGAGGCTCGCAGCACCCTCGAAAGGCGAACCTCTGCCGCAGCCTCAACGCCATAGCGCAGAGTACCCAGCCCCGATATATCGACATCGCAATAGATTTTTGACAAATCGTCATACGCACGAAATACCTGACGCTCGTTCTCAGTAAGAGTCGCATATGCCGTTGCCACCAAATCAACTTTCGTTGACGAGAAACGATAATTAAACTCTGCCGCCATACGATTCTCGAGCGAGGGGTCATCCACTATACGGTTATTATATTGCGGATTAAGAAAAAGATTCTCCACATCAGAAGCCACTCTCGCAACCATCGCCGCAAGGCTAAAATTATGACGAGCCGAGAGCGAGTACCCCACCATAGCCTTTACAGTATATGGATTAAAATTAACAACCGCAGAGCGACCATATGATTTCTCCTTTGGGAATAGCTCCTTCTCAAAATATCCACGGCGCAACTGCTGCAGCGACCCTGCCGCAATATCTACACCCACACGCCATCTATTGGAGTTGTATTCAAACATCACATCTGCCTCGATGGAACGGCTCGTAAGTTCATAATCATACGAGAAACGTCCTCCCTCAGCCACATCACGATTGGGATTATGGAGGTCATTTTGCAAGCTATTGGAGAATGTATCATCATCCATAAGATAGTAATCTATATCCCGCAAATGGGTTGCGCCCAACAAATCAGCCATCTGCTTATAGTTGCGAGACGAATCATAAACGCCCCGCAAGCCGTAACTAAGTCTTATATTTTGTGAAAACTCAGTATGAAAACGCAGCATCACCTGCGCCCTTGCAATGCGCTCCACCCTCTCGTCCACAGCATAAACAGCTCCATCTGAGGATATTCTATTTTGGTTATACAACTCATCCCAATCAATTTGCGTATAATGCTCATTACCCGCACGCCACTCATCAGCTACCACTCCAGCAACCTCCTTTGACGAAAAGTAGCTCGGCATATAGCGATAATTATCGGGGCGTGGAGTCATAGCATCATACCAGCCAAGTGTAGAGTAGCTACGCAGACCATAGTCGCCACTTAACGATATCTGCATCTGCGTCGCCGTCCCGATGGGTGCAGAGAGTGCGGCCACAACAAATGGCACAGCATCTTTACGCACACGAGAGCTACGCACATCACCCGCCTGGCGACCCCACGATGGGTTGTAGAGGTTATCTCCCGTAAGTGTAAAGGCCTCCTGTGTCGAGCCCGAACGAAGCGCACGCTCTCCAATAGTTGAGAGAGCAATGATAGAAAAACTCGCACCCGAATCGTAACTCTTCGTCAGGCGCAATGCGGCATCGACGCTATTATTATATACTCCCTTAACATATAGGTCATCACCACCCTTAGCGGCAAGGTGCATCGAGAGACTCC
>JAFNUH010000325.1 GCA_017384185.1 Alistipes sp. | reverse complement strand
GTCACCATCGGCGTTCCAAATCTCGCTTCGGGTAAAGAACTGAGCAAACTCGGTATCGGTATTATAGATTATAGAGTCGCTCTTCATATAGTAATCCTAGCCGTGAATCTCTACCCTATCGACGCAGATAATATCGTGTTTCTCAGCATCGTAATAACCTCGCAACGACTCAATGATGTTATCGTCGTGCACCAACACGCCACCATCGGTATAGCTACCAATCTTCTGCTCGGTATTGAATTTGAAGTTATACGTATAAAGCATAGCATCGCCATCTACGACCTTGATTATCGGAGCAAAAATCTCCGCCATACTTGCATCGCCGTCGTATATAGCGCTATCACCATATATATATATTGAGTCCTGATTGATAAGCACACGGCTAAAGAAGCCCCAACGCTGGTCATTATATCGCACGGCACTATCGCACGTTATAACAGCTCCGTTGTGGTGTGCGGCAAAATTTCCAACGAAATAGACAATACTATCGCCCATCACATTATGATACGGGCGCACCTCGTCAGCCATAAAATCTATTCGGCGGCGCTGCGGTGTTTTGCTCTTTGTTGCCTGCTGGATGGTATCTGCCGATGCACTCTCTATGGCTGTGATATGACGATAGGCAACCTCTTGTGCAAAGAGGATGCCTACGAAACCTAACACTACTATTACAGAGAGTAACCGACGCAACATTATAGTTATATCTTACTTAACCCAATTGGGGAACTCGAACTCACCCTCACGGAACTCAGGCGAGATATATACGTAGAGACCGTCAATCTTCTCTGCCAGCCACTTCTTAAATACCTTATCCTGCTTATCGGTAAGAGCCATCTCCTCGATTGTAGTATAGTCCTCATCAAGCGTAGCTACGTGCGTTGGGATAATCTCCAACAACTTAACAATCTTACTAAGCTCATTACCACGCAAATCCTCAGACATATATGCCTCCGACACCTCACCAACCTTCAGCTTGGTCAAAGCACCATAGTCCTGCAAACTTCTGTCATTACCGAAGTCCTCACGACGGAACTTTGTTGCGGTATATTTCACGTTAGCATACTGGGGCGAGCTCATCAAGAAGTCGTGGTTGGTTACAAGACCACCGTTCATACGTGTGAGGTTATCCTCAGAGAAATCCATTGCAGCCTTCTCAAATGTGATAGAGTCCTTGCGAATGAGGTTTGCAATGCTGTCGAGGAACTTCACGGGCTCCATCAACTCATCGTTAGAGTATGTCGGACGCAACAAGATGTGGCGGCTACGATAGAGACCATTCTTAGGCTCATCGATAAGCTCGATGATGTGGAAACCGAACTGAGTCTCAACAACCTCTGAAATCTGTCCAGGCTTCAACTTCTCCAACGCATCGGCATAGGGCTTGGTAAGCTGTGACAAAGGACCGGGAGAAAGCTCACCACCACGCATTGCACTACCGGGGTCGAGCGAATAGGTACGAGCCAAAACAGACATCGAAGACTTACCTGAGATGATACGCTCACGCATCTCCAACAGACGCTCACGTGTACGACGCTTAGCATCCTCCTGCGATGCAGGGAAACGTACAATCTGTGCATATACATACTGCTCGGGAACCAAAGGAAGCTCATCCTCCTTCAACTCCTTGTAGAAGCGCTCCACCTCGCCGGGTGTAACCACAACGTTTGAGATAACCTGCTGCTGCATCGAACGGGCATACTCCTGCTCGGTGATACGCTGGCGCAAAATCTCACGATAGTTGAAGATAGCCATATGCTGACGGCTCTCCAACTCTGCAATCGAGCCAGCCTCGGCAATCATACCCTGCAACTGCTCCTCAACGTATGACTCTACGCTGGGAGGGGTAAGAGAGTCGAGAAGAGCCTGATTATAGAGCAACTTCTGACGCATAAGCAGCTCCAAACTCTCATTCATCGGGTCACGGTCAGAGGTAAAACCCTGCTGACGGCGCTGCTCAACAAGCATCTCAGCGTAGTTCTCCACCTCAGAGTAGAGTACTGCCGAACCACCAACAACTGCAACAACACGGTCAAGTACCACCTGTCGTTTTTGAGCCGTAAGCACTCCTGCCGACATAATTACGGCAACAACAGCAAGCACGGCTAATGTTTTCTTCTTAAGCATAATATCTAAATCCTATTTTTATTCCTTTTTCCCTTTTTGTTCTCTTGTTATCTCTCGCACCTTTACTTGGCAGCCTCGTCTGCACCCTTGTAGATGCGAACGTGCCCCTCGTTTACGGCGCTCTTGACGATGCTCTCCTCGTGAGCCTTGATGATCTCGCTACGGCGTTGTGTTACGAGGATTCGGCGGATATTCTCCGACACCACCTCCAGCGGAGCGACATTACCCTTGCG
>JAFNUH010000324.1 GCA_017384185.1 Alistipes sp. | reverse complement strand
GGGCGATATGGGATATATGGGTGAGGATGGTTTCCTCTACGTATTGGGTCGCTTTAAGAGCTTGCTTATCTCTGCCGATGGCGAGAAGTATAGCCCCGAGGGTATGGAGGAGGCTATCGTGGATAAGTCACCTCTGATTGACCAGATTATCATCTACAACAACCAGAGCCCCTATACGTCGGCTATCGTTGTTCCCAACCGTGAGGCTATGCGTCAGATTTTGGGTGGTAACACCGATGAGGAGTCGCTGCGCAAGGCTGCTAAGGCTATCGGTGCGGAGGTAGATAAGTACCGCACAGGTGGTCAGTATGCCGACGAGTTCCCCGACCGCTGGTTGCCCGGTGCGCTGGCTATCGTTGGCGAGGCATTCACCGAGCAGAACGGCTTGGTTAATAGTACGATGAAGGTTGTGCGTGGTAAGGTTGAGGAGCACTTTGCCGACCGCATTGAGTATGTATATACTCCCGAGGGTAAGAAGATTGACAACCCCAAGAACCTGGAGTCAATCGCCAAGATTGCAAAGTAATTTCCGCTTACGACATAGAAAAGGAGGGTATCGGCTGATACCCTCCTTTTTATATTAACCAAATTACAATTTGGAGTTCAGTAGCCAATACCCAATAAATCTATGGATTATTTTTCTTTGGCAAAGGCAAAAGGAATAACCATTTTTACCTTTACTTTTTGTCCATTGTGTTCACCAGCCTCCCATTTTGGCGAAGACTTAACAACTCTCTCTGCCTCTGCGCTGAGAATTTCAGACGGGCTTTGTAATGTTTTAACAGATGATACCGAGCCATCCTCCTCAACTACAAACTCCACAAGTACTTTACCGATAATATCCTGATTGATAGCCTCCTCAGGATATTTAACATTACTCATTGCCCATTTCGCAAAATCCAGAAGTCCTCCGTTCTGGAAAGTTGGCATCTTGTCAACTTTTACATCCTGTGCATTAGCCATTGGTGAAGCCATAAACATTACAGCCAACACCGCAAAAATCATCTTTTTCATAGTTAAATCATTAGGTTAATAAATATGTTTATTGATTAGGATTCTATTTTTGTATTACCAACGAAACGGGGACCGCTAACCTCACTCTAACCTTCTCACCCATATACAATCCAGGCTCCCATTTAGGAGAATTATTGAATACACGCTCTACTTCGTTGCTGAGAATCACGCTTGGCGATTGCAATATCTTAAACTCTGATAACGAGCCATCTGTTTCAACGATGAATGAGAATATCACTTTGCCCTCCAACCCACTATCGATAGCCTCTTGTGGGTATTTTATATTATGAGCCATCCAATAACAGAATGTTGACATATCGCCATTTTGAAACTTTGGCATTGTATCAGCAGGTGTGAGCTGTGACATATCATACACTTTTGCGGTGGCGGTATTGTTAGGACTGATAATGATGAAAATACCGATAACAAGTGCTGCTGCAATGCCTCCAATGCGAGCGATATTTATCCATAGACTTCTTGACTTTTTCGCAGTTGAGTGCGAAACATCGGGTAATATAATATCATCGGCAGAGGGAGCAAATCGTGGCGTTAGTAACTGCTCTACACGGCTGTCTAACTCCTGAAAATTGTTATTTTTATGCTCTTCTGTTCTCATTGTGATAACATTTTATGGTTAAAGAAAATTCTGTTTTTGTAACTCTTTGCGTAGATGCTCGATGCCGTAGCGGTAGCGTGATTTGACCGTCGGTAGAGGAATATCCAATATCTCGGCTATATCGGCAAAGGTACATCCTCCGTGCAGATGCAAACGGATGACCTCGCTCTGCTCGTCGGGTAGTGCCGCCAGCAGACGTGCAATGAGTGCTTGCTCCTGCTCGAAGTCGGCAGGCGTGATATCCTCGGCGTGCAAATCCCGAAGCGATGTAACATCCACGAACTCTATTCGGCGGCGGTTGCGTAGTAGCTGCGTACAGCTGTTCGACAACGCTCGGTAGAGATAACAACGCACGTTGCGCACCTCGCCTAACCCCTGCCGATGGAGTTTGAGATATAGCTCCTGAATCACATCCTGAGCCGCCTCTCGCTCTCCCAGGCGGTAGCAGGCGTAACGATAGAGCGATTGTAGCTCCTCGGTGAAGACCGCCTCGACCTGCGCAAAAGAGTCATCGTTAGTAGGTTTCTTTAAGTTCATACTTTAGTTCTGTTTTCGTCTGTTGTGAAAATGCATTTTCAAATATAAGACGCAAAATGGCGAAAAAGGATTTAACGCCACGGAAATTTTATTTAATTTTCTTTTTGTTGTATTGTGATTGTCGGATTTTTCGT
>JAFNUH010000323.1 GCA_017384185.1 Alistipes sp. | reverse complement strand
GAGTTCATTCCATAAACTTTTAGCCACGTCAATCCTCGGTGATAACCCTTGTAGTCAACAAAATAGTACGATATGCCAAGCAGGATAAACGACACGCCTGCGGCAAACAGTGCCATCGACGAAGTCCAAATTATCTTGATTATAGGCATCCAGATGCTCCAAATCAATGCAACTGCTACCATTGCTGCGCCGCCGCCAAAGAGCCACAACAACTTGCGGCGCTCCTCCATCTGGCTCTTTGCTATCGTGCCAGCAAACATACCGCAAAGCCCTGTTACACCAAAGGTTAAACTACTCAATATCCAAGTGTAGTGGTAGTTGGGATTCCATACCACAACTCCATTCTCTACCGTTGCGTGGTCACGGAAACGACCCAAAATTTCACGGTCAATCCACTCGGCAAGGTTTGCCTCGGCAGTGTAGTTACCTCCGCCAAAGCCATCAACCGAGATATACTCCATAGCTGCCCAATATGCCAGCAGGAGCAATACTGCCGCCACTATTTGCGTGCGCAATTTCGTGAATAGATACATCACAGCTGCCACTGCGTAGCCTACGGCAATGGCTTGCAATGTGTTGGTATATAGATATATGCGATTAGGGTCGAGCGCCAAGAGATTACCCTGACACATCATACCAAAAATCCATAGCACTACAACTCGGCGGGCGATACGCCATAGCGCAGATTTCTTCTCTCCTTCACGGCGATAGCGCTCCATAGCAAAGGGAATCGTTGCGCCAGCCATAAACATAAACAGCGGCATAATTATATCCCAGGGTGAGAATCCCTCCCACGCTACGTGGTGGAAAATCCACATACCTTTGTCCAGCCACTCAACGTTGGCGGCTGATGCTATCTTGCCCATAATGGGACCCAGCGCTACGAGAAAGAAGAGGTCGGCACCTCGCAGGACATCCAAGGACTCTAATCGCTTTTTCATATATCAGACAGTTTTGGGTGTATGACTATTTGAAGGGTGAATCGGGCTCCTTCGACATTACGTAGTAGAAGAGTTTATCCACCAAACCGGGTGCAAACTTCTTTACGAAGTGTGTCGCACGACCCTCAGCCTCCATCAAGCATAGACGCTTGCGACGTGCTATGCCACGTGCCACGATGTGGGCAACCTGCTCGGCTGTCATCATCTTACCCTCCTCACGAGGTGTAGAGCCTTGCTGTGAGCCATCGGCTGTGAGTGCTGAGAAACGTACGTTTGATGCCGTGAAGCCAGGGCACGCTACCATCACGTGAAGACCCTTCTTTAGGTTCTCCACACGTATGGTCTCCAGGAATCCTGTCATCGCAAACTTCGATGCCGAGTAGCCTGTACGACCTGGCAAGCCGTGAATACCCGCTACGGATGAGATACCCACCAGCGAGCCCTTAGACTTTTGGAGGTAGGGCAGGGCATATTTTGTGCAGTAAACCGTGCCCCAGAAGTTGACATCCATCAGTCGGTGCAGAACGCTCAAATCCAAATCATCGAACAATGCACGCATAGATATACCTGCATTGCAAATCATCACGTCGATGCCACCAAATGCCTCTACTGCAGTGTTAATCAGACGCTCGCAATCCTCAGCCTTTGTAACATCTGTTGCGCACCACGCAGCCTTGCCTCCAGCCGCCTCAATCTCCTTGCACATCTGCTCCAATTTGTCGCTCTGACGTGCGCCGAGAACAACCTTTGCGCCCATCGTTGCATACTCACGAGCCATAGCTGCGCCGATGCCTGACGATGCTCCGGTGATAACTACCACCTTGCCATTAAGTTTGTTTGCCATATCTTTCTATTTATTCGTTTATTTCAATTGTGAGTCCATCGTATGCCAACTCCACGCCTTCGGGTAGTCGCTCCGGAGAGGTGGCGTGCAGACCTATTTCGTGTGAGAGATGTGTGAGGTATGCCTTGCGAGGTTTTACCTCTCGGATAATCTCCATAGCCTCATCTACACTAAGATGCGAGTCGTGCGGCTTAAAACGCAGAGCATTTATAACCAGCAGCTCCACACCACGTAGCTTCTCTATCTCGCCCTCGCACAACTCCTTAAAGTCGGTCATATATGCTATATTACCGATACGAAAACCTGTAACCTCAAAGTGTGCAGAGTGTTTGCCAGCGATGGGGATAATCTCCACGCCCTCCACCTCGAAAGGTGACAGACCATCAATCTCGTGAAGGCGAATCTCGGGCACGCCACGATACTTATTTGTAACAAAGGCGTAGTCGTAGTCCTTGCGTATGCAGGTTAGTGTGCGTGGCGTGGCGTATATATCCACGGGGCGGATGGTGGGGTAGTCCACAAAGTTAAAGGCTCGTACATCGTCTAAGCCGCCCGTGTGGTCCTTATGTTCGTGGGTGAGCAGTATTGCATCTATCCTTCGAACATCGGCACGTAACATCTGTTGGCGGAAGTCAGGTCCAGCGTCAATCACAAATCGCTTGTCGCCCACCTCAACCATAGCCGATGTGCGCAGACGATTATCTCGACTATCTGCCGAACGACACACCTCGCAGCGACACCCAATGACAGGTACGCCCTGCGATGTTCCTGTACCTAAAAACGTAAGCTTCATTTTACTCTGGATTATATCCTGTATCCTCAAAGAGATTCCCGCTATTTGCTGCGGCTACTGCCAACTCGTCACAACGGTTGTTCTCTACCGTCGAGGCGTGACCCTTGACCCAAATGAATCGTACATTGTGGCGACGATATACCCTAAGGAATCGCATCCACAGGTCGGGATTTTTCTTGCCCGAGAAGCCTTTACGCTCCCAGCCAAATACCCAACGCTGATTTACCGCATCGACAACATATTTCGAGTCGGAGTAGAGCGTAACGTTTGTGCCATCGAACTTCAACGCCTCCAGCGCAACGCATACCGCCATCAGCTCCATACGGTTGTTTGTCGTCAAGCGATAGCCCGACGATAGCTCCTTGCGATGAGGTCCCGACATCAGCACTACGCCATAGCCT
>JAFNUH010000322.1 GCA_017384185.1 Alistipes sp. | reverse complement strand
GCGGCGGCAATATCTACTATGCTGGGTAGTGTGGCAGCTATAGGAATACATAATCTGTACGGTCGTAAGAAGATGGTTATCAACACCTTGAATAATATCCCGATGCTCAATCCCGATATTATCACGGGTATCTCTTTGTTCCTGTTGTTCGTCAGCCTTGGCGTCACACAGGGCTACGCTACCGTAATCCTTGCACACGTGACGTTCTGTACGCCATACGTTGTGTTGTGCGTCTTGCCACGCTTGCAGCAGATGAATCCCAACATCTACGAGGCGGCGTTGGACTTGGGTGCTACGCCATTTCAGGCGCTGCGCAAGGTGATTATCCCCGAGATTAAGCCGGGTATGATTTCGGGCTTTATACTTGCATTCACGCTCTCGATTGATGACTTTGCCGTTACAATCTTCACCATCGGTACGGGCGGATTGGAGACGCTCTCGACATACATCTACGCCGATGCCCGCAAGGGTGGATTGACGCCCGAGCTTCGTCCCTTGTCAACAATCATCTTTGTGACCGTATTGGTGCTGTTGATTGTAATCAATATACGCTCGCAGAGAGCCAATAAAAAGAAGGAGGCATAAAATGAAACGTCTTTTACATATACTATTTGCCACGCTGTTGATGCTGGCGGTGGGTTGCTCGGGCGATGATGCTCGCAAGTCGATTCTCAAGGTCTATAACTGGGCTGACTATATCGACGAGGAGCTACTCACCGAGTTCGAGGATTGGTACTACGAGCAGACGGGCGAAGAGGTCGAGGTTGTCTATCAACTCTTTGATATTAACGAGATTATGCTCGCAAAGATTGAGCGAGGCAAGGAGGATTTCGACGTGGCGTGCCCCTCGGAGTATATCATCGAGCGTATGCTCAAGAACGATTTGCTGCTCCCCATAAACAAGGATTTCGGCTCTACGCCCAACTACCTGGGTAACGTCTCGCCCTTTATCAAGGATGTCTTTGACAAGATTGATGGCGGCGGCAAGAACGCCAACGACTACGCCGTAGGTTATATGTGGGGTACGACGGGTTTCCTCTACAACACCAAGTACGTGACACGTGACGAGGCGAGCACGTGGAGCTCGTTGTGGAATCCTAAGTTCGATAAGAAACTCTTGATTAAGGATGCCTTTCGTGATGTGTATAGTCCGCTGCTTATCTACGCCAATCAGGAGCGTATCAAGGCGGGCGAGGTGACGATGGATGAGTTGATGCACGACTCGTCGGATGAGTCTATCGCCGTGGTGGAGGCTCTGCTGAAGCAGGCTAAGCCCTTTGTTGCGGGCTGGGAGGCGGACTTCGGCAAGGAGATTATGACCAAGGAGAAGGCGTGGCTGAACCTCTCGTGGAGTGGTGATGCGGCGTGGGCTATCGAGGAGGCTACGGCGGTCGATGTGTCGCTCGACTACGTGGTGCCCGAGGAGGGTAGTATCGTGTGGTTTGACGGCTGGGTGATACCCAAGTATGCCAAGAATGTGAAGGCGGCATCGTACTTCATCAACTTTATGTGTATGCCCGAGAATGCCATCCGCAATATGGATGAGATTGGTTATGTGAGTGTTATCGGCACGCCCGACGTTATGGAGTATATGTCTGAGTCGGCTGTCGAGGCGGGTGTGGAGATGGCATCGGATTTGACCTACTTCTTTGGCGAGGATGCCGATAGCGTGGTTATCAACCCCGTGATGTATCCCGAC
Organism: Alistipes sp.; assembly: GCA_017384185.1. GTDB lineage: Bacteria > Bacteroidota > Bacteroidia > Bacteroidales > Rikenellaceae > Alistipes. The sequence continues at coordinate 2,118 of JAFNUH010000322.1, read as the reverse complement.
CGTAAGGTTATCGAGCGATGTGTTATGATGCACGACAGCGGCGCACGCACCGAGGCTATGCTTGCTATGTGGTCACGTGTGAAGGGCGACAACCTCAATAACTGGATGGTGATAGTTATTCTCTTGTCGGTTGGTTTTCTTATCGTTGTGGGCGTGGTGCGCAAGCTAAAGAAGCGCCGCCAGCGCAGACGCAGATGGTAAGCGAAAGAGGAAATAGATAATAGGTGATATAGGTATTATAGGTGTTATAGGAATTATAGCACCTATTTTTTTATAATACTTATAGCACTTATAATATCTCTAATCTTCAAATTACGTCATTGCCCGACACCGTTAGGTGGCGAAGGCAATCCTCCAGTCAAATGCCATCACGCTCTCTTCCCCGAGGATACCCATCGCTGCTTCGCATCGGGGTATGACGTGGTTTATTTACGTGCGTCAGCCTATCTTTCATCTCGTTACAAGTTACACCTGTTACACCCGTTACACCCCTGTAACAGTGTAACAAATGTAACAAATGTAACAAAGTAAAATAATTTAACAAAAATCTCACTTTTCGAGTATCAAAGTTCAATTTCTGTATTATATTTGTGGCGTAAAACTTAATATTAACCCTTAAAACAAACCACAAATTATGACTCAGGAGTTGGACTTAACTATGCAACGTGCAGAGGAAGAGGCGTTTTTGGAGCTTCAGCAGGAGGCTGACAACTTTATAATCCAAAAACAACTCGAAGAGATGCACCGTGAGGAGTTGCGTCAAAAGATTGAACCCTACATCCTCCGTGCCGACCAGCAACTACCACCCCTACGTCCCGTCGTTAAGCGTGGCGAGGCGCTCATCTGCTCCGAGGGTAACATCTCGGCAGTAGTGGGCGAAGCGAAGAGTAAGAAGACATTTCTATGTACTGCCATCGTAGGCTCGATGCTCGAGTTTCAAAACACACGTCAGTTTGGTATTGAGCATAGATTTTGCCGTGTGCTGTGGGTCGATACCGAGCAGTCACGTGAACATATACAGAAGGTGTTGTTCCGTATAAACCTGCTCAGTCGTCTGCCCTTGAACTCCTCGCTACCTCACATACTTATGCAGACCTTGCGTGAGGAGTCACCTAAGGATAGAATGCAGGTGGTACGCTACGCCATAGAGTATCATAAGCCTAAATTGGTTGTTATAGATGGCGTAAGCGACCTGCTAACCAATACGAATAACTTGGAGGAGAGTGAGGCTCTGGTCTCGGAGCTACTTACACTCTCGACAATCTATTCGTGTCATATAATGTGTGTACTGCACACCAACCCTAACTCCGACAAGGCACGTGGACACCTCGGCTCGACGCTTATGCGCAAGGCGGAGACCGTGATATTTGTCCATCGTGTAGGCGAGATGTCGCTCGTGGAGCCGCAATATTGTCGTAATATGCCCTTCGAGCGCTTCGCCTTTCGTGTCGAGGAGGTACTCGACGCTGAGGAGCGTGGCGAGCAGTGCGTAGGCTTGGGCGTACCCGTAGAGTGTGATATGCCCTCGCAGAGCGAAGAACGTGAGGATGACTGCCTGCGAATCCTGCGTGATGAGTTAGGCGGTGCCGCCGAGCGTAAACTACTGACTACTAAGGTAGAGCAGATGTTGGGTATAACAGCCTCTAACTCCCGAGTCAAGGTACACCGTGCCATAGATAAGGGTCTGATAAAACAAGATAGAAATGGCGTAGTTACGGTGGCATAGTTTGTTACATTTGTTACATTTGTTACACTGTTACAGGGGTGTAACGGGTGTAACAGGTGTAACAAGATGAAAGAGCAAAGATTTTTAAGTGTTATAAGTATTATAAAAAAAATAGGTGCTATAATTCCTATAACACCTATAATACCTATTCTATTTGAGAACTCTCCCCTTACTCTACGGGCATTGCTGTGTGGAGCTTCTTCTTGGGAGTCTTCAACACCTTGTTCACTGCCTCGCAAACCATAGGCTCCATAACTGTGCGGTAGCACTCGAGGTTGGGGTGGCAAGTATCATTGCTCCACTTCTCGGGAAGACCACCCTTCTCGTCAGTCAGGGCAGGGTAGTAGTTCAGGAAGTAGTGACCAGCCTCCTTAGCGTATGCCTCCAACATC
>JAFNUH010000321.1 GCA_017384185.1 Alistipes sp. | reverse complement strand
GTATGGTGATCGTGCTGTACTGCATGACATCCGTTGGCTGAAAATTCGATATGATGATAGGTGTTGTGTTTCCTTCGACAATAGACATAAACTCGTAATACAAAACATTCGACGTAACATCAATGCCTTCTACCACACATTCAAACCATACTCGGAGAATGTGGGCACCATGTGCTTGAGAAGGAATAATAAACGAACGTTGCTTGCCACTTGACAAAACAGATTCGGTGCCAATGACAGTACCGTCAAGTTCGAAATAAACCGTCTTTTCAACTGCTCCGTTTGGAACGTAATCAAATTGAATATCTCCAGAAAATGGAGCAGACGTGTCAAATGGAGAAGTGATCGTTGCGGAAACAACGTTGACAGTATAAGTGAGGGACTTAGAAACACCTTCGGAGTTTTCTACGCTAACTTTAACTGTGTTAGTGCCAGCGTTGAGGATTGTCGTAATGTCAGTAGTATTCTCTCCTTGAATTCGCACTATCGTGTGCCTTGATACATCGCCCAAGCGTGCTATTTTTGGATGAGCCAACAACGGGAGTGGATGCCGTATCACGAAGTGAGTTTTGGGATATGCTTGCCAACCTCAAGCAGAGGGGCATAACCATCCTTGTATCTACACCATATATGGACGAGGCTTCACGATGTGATAGAGTGGCACTCTGCAACGAGGGTCGTATCTTGGGTATAGATACCCCAACCGATATTGTTGCGGGCTTTGACGCTCCGCTATATTCGGTGCGAGCAGATAATATGTACCAACTACTCCTTGCTGCTCGCAGAGCGACAGGCGTTGTGGAGTGCTATCCATTTGGCGAGTCGCACCATCTTATAGCCAATGCAAAGTTCGATGTTAAGCAGTTCAAAGCTGAGCTTGTCGAGGTTAAAGGTTTGCATATTGCATCCACCAAGCCTACGATTGAGGATATGTTTATAAAACTAATGAAGCAATGAGTGACTATATAATATCTGTCAAAGAACTAACTAAGTGCTTTGGTGACTTCACTGCCGTTAATCGCATATCGTTTGATGTTCAGCGAGGTGAGATTTTCGGTTTCTTGGGTGCTAATGGTGCTGGCAAGACTACGGCTATGCGTATGCTCTGCGGTTTGAGTTATCCTACTTCGGGCAGTGGCACGGTGGCTGGTTGGGATGTTATGCAGCAGGGTGAGCAGATAAAGCGCCATATCGGCTATATGAGTCAGAAGTTTTCGCTATATAACGACCTGACAGTATGGGAAAATATAAGGTTATTTGCGGGTATCTACGGACTATCAAAAGCCGAGACGGAGAGGCGTGCTGCCGAAGCCCTCGAAAGGCTCAACTTTACTTCGGAGCGTAACACCCTTGTAGGCTCGTTGCCGCTCGGATGGAAACAGAAGTTATCATTTGCCGTAGCGACCATTCATCGTCCTGAGGTGGTATTTTTGGATGAGCCAACGGGTGGCGTAGACCCAATCACACGCCGTCAGTTTTGGGAGATGATTTACGAGGCTGCCGATGGTGGTACTACTATATTTGTTACCACGCACTATATGGATGAGGCGGAGTACTGCTCTCGAGTATCCATTATGGTTGATGGCGAGGTACGTGCACTTGATACCCCAGCACGCCTTAAAGAACAATTTGCCGCAGAATCTATGGATGAGGTTTTCCGCATCCTAGCTCGTGGCGCAAAGCGAGGAGAGTAGGCTATGGGAAATAATTTTCTGTCGTTTGTAAAAAAGGAGTCGTTGCACATCCTACGAGATGTGCGTACGATGATGATTGTGCTACTCATCCCCGTAGTGCTGATGATACTCTTTGGCTTTGCCATATCTACGGAAGTCAATAACCTCAATGTGGCAATTGTTGCGCCAAACCGTACAGAGGGTGTAAGACAAGTTGTTGAGAGACTCACAAATAACCCTTATTTCACGGTTGTGGACTACGATAGCAGCGTTGATATAGATAAGGTGCTGCGTAGTGGTGAGGCTGATGCCGTTGTTGTCTTCGATGAAGACTATGAGCATCTCATAGCTGAGCGTGCAGAGGGCATAGCGACACCACCCGCAATACAGTTTATATTCGATGCCTCAAATACGAACATAGCACAAACGGGTGCAGCATATCTGCAAAATGTAGTATTGGCAGACCTCTCACGACAAGAGTTGCTAAATCTTCATCTGCTCTACAATCCACAGATGAAGTC
>JAFNUH010000040.1 GCA_017384185.1 Alistipes sp. | reverse complement strand
TTTGTTATGGCGTGACCCAACTCGAGGATGTGTGACATAAGCACCGTTTGCGGGTTAATCTTCTTTACAGCCTCTGCCATATTAAGACCTACTGCCAAGTGCGGAACAAACACATTTACCTTGCCCGACGCTGAGAGTTGCTTGTAGTTATGTGCATCGCCCGTAAAGAGGAAGACAAAGGGTTTGCCCTTGCCTGCGTAGCAGTTAACCTCGTAGGTGTTCACAAAGTTTGTTAGGGTAGCATTGTGGTCAACGGTATTAACCTTTACGCTGATGTTGCCAATGGTGAACTCGTCGCCCGTTGCGACCTTGTGACCGTTATCCATAAAATTGGAATATACGCTCTTGCCCTGACGCTCCAGCTCGGCAACCAGCGCCTTTGAGTAGTGGTCGCTGTGGTTGTGCGTGATAAGCATAAAATCAATCATCGGAGCCAGTCGCTCGGCGTGTTTGTGGTAGAGGTCGATACCGAAGCATTGTGTCTGGGTCTTAACGACATCACCCAGATTGTAGAGCTGCCATACAGCTACTTCGCCCTTCTTAACCTTTGTTGCAGGTATCTCGGCGAGAAGCTTGTCGAGAGCCATATTGTAGAACTTCATCAAACCCCACTGCTCGATGCCAATCTCCTTGTCGGTGCCTGCGGGTGTAGCCATATACTCCTTGAAGAGGGTATGGGTAAAGCTATCAACATAGGTCTGCATCTTATCCATAGCCTCAAGACGCTCCTGTGTAAGCTCAAGGCACGATGTCTTGCTCCAGAAGGTATCTGCCATCTGCTCAATGCTCTGGGCATAAAGCATAGTGGGCATCGAAATGCCCACTACGAATAATAACTTTATGAATATGTTTTTCATAACGCTCTTTTACTTGATGTTAGGCTGCTCCAAGCCGTAGTGGTTGCGAGCATCGTCAGCCTTGAGCCACAAAGCGAACAAGAGAGCCAAAACACCCAACGAAGCGAACAACAACATAGGAACGGTGTAGTTGTAAGTTGCACCCTCTACACCTGCGGCAATCTGCTCAGCAACGCCGGGGTTTGTCTTCTCCAAAGCGTAGCCAATCATAATAGGTGTGCCACTCAAACCGAAGTTCTGCACCCAGAAGATGAGCGAATATGCACTACCCAAGTAACGCTTATCCATAATCTTAGGAATTGAGGGCCACAAAGCTGCGGGTACCAACGAGAATGAGATACCGAGCAGGATGATAGCGGCAAATGCTACTGCCTTGCTGGGAACTACGGGCAACACCAAAGCAAAGGTAGTGTGGCAGATAATCATCAACAACGAACCCAAGATAAGCATCGTAGCACCCTTACCCTTGCGGTCGAGGAACCAGCCGAGGAACGGCGTGATGCAGGCAGCACCGATGGGGAACCAGCGGAAAATATCTGCCGCAGCGGTAGCCGAGATGCCGAGGTTACTCTGCAACATATTTGCGGCAAACTTCTGGAAGGGGAAGATAGCCGAGTAGTAGAGCACGCACAACATAGCCACAATCCAGAACAAGCGGCTGCTGAAAATCTTACCAATATCGCCAATCTTGAACTCCTCCTCAGGCTCACCTGTTGCCACCTCGCCGAGCTGCTTATCGAACTTCTTATCCATCAAGCAGAAGATGGTGTAGCACAAAAGACCGATAAGAAGAAGTGCTGTACAGAATGCTACGGGACGAACTACATCGGGGTTTGCGCCGCCAATGCCTGCGATACGGGGTGAGATAGTGAAGATGAAGAATACACCTACACGTGCCAAAGCCATCTCAAGACCCATAGCCAACGCCATCTCCTTGCCCTCGAACCACTTAGCCAATGCCTTAGAGGCTGTGATACCTGCCATCTCGCAACCGCAGCCGAAAATCATAAATCCGAATGATGCGAGCTTTGCGCTACCGGGCATTGTTACCCACCAAGAGTTGAGCCACGCCTCCAAGCCTGTGCCTGCGAAGGCATCGCTTACGGCGTAGTACTTGATGCTGGCACCAATAAACATAATGATTGCCGAGAGCTCACCTGTGAAGCGGATACCCATCTTATCGAGGATAATACCTGCTACGATAAGGAAGCCCCACACGTTGAGAAGATACTCCGAGCCAGCGTATGTACCAAAGACGTCAGATGTCCAGCCACGCTGAAGCTGAATAAGCTCCTTGAGCGGAGAGATAACATCCACGAACATATGGGCAAAGAGCATCATCAAAGCGATGAGCGCCATCGCCGTCCAACGTGCCCAAGCGTGGTCGTTAAGATTTTTGCGAATAGTTTGTGTCATAATCTTTTATTTAAGTTTTTGTTAGAATTTTTATGGTGATTATTCTTGCGCTAACTAAGCGTATCAGGTTAATCCTCATCTACGGCTGTGTAGTACTTCAGTGCCTCGTAAGCATTCTTTACACCAAGCTCGCCCGCCTTCGAGAGGTCGAGGCAGCCCTTGCGTGTATCCTTCATAAATATCTGCACCAAGCCTCGGTTATAATACGCCTCGCCGAAGTTAGGATTCAGCTCGATAGCCTTCGTATAGTCGTCGTAAGCCTCTGGCAGCTTGTTCGATATGGCGTGCAGGTTAGCACGGTTGTAGTAGCTATACGCAAAGGTGGGGTAGAGCTTTATCGCTTTGTTTATATCCTCAATAGCATCGTCGTAGTTGTAGGTACGTGTACCACGGTTGAGCAGACGATTGGCAGGGTCGGAGTCGATTGTAATACGCTGGAACGAGTTGTCAATCGACGATATGAAGTCAATCATCTCGGCACGTGTTGTCGAGCGATTTATATACAAGAACGGGTTTGAGGGGTTGGCTGCAATAGCCGACGATAGAGTACTTACGGCGTTGGTGTACTGCTTGATAAGCGACTGTGTAACACCTCTCTCGAAGAGCATTACCCACGTAGGCTCCTCTCGGCGCATAATCTCCACCCACTCTCTATCCATCATTATGAGTGAGTCGGGGGCGATGTTACTCTGCTCGTGTGAGAGAATAAGTCGGGGATTGCCAACCATACGCTTGAAATCCTCTAAACGCTGAGCGTGGTAGAGTGCAGAACGTGCCAACATAGCCGAGTCGGGATTCATCAACGTAAACTTAAAGAGAGGGATGAGTCGCATATTCACATCCTGTGTGGTTGCGTTGCTGCTTGCTGTATTCTCAAAGCTGCTACCCGTAAGCTTTGCATCGAACGAGAGTAGCTTGTCGAACTTCTGCGTCGTATCGGCATAGATTGAGTATGTCGAGTCGCTCAGGCGTGACTTATACTCGGCAATCTTCTTCTCGGCAGTCTGTTTATCCTGGCGAGCACCCTTCGGGTCACCCATCATTGCACGCAGGTAGCTACGGTTTAGGTAGGCGTTAGCAAAGTCGGGATAGAGCTTTATGGCGTGCGTGTAGTCATTTATGGCACTCTTAATGTCGCCAATCTGAGAATATAGTCCTGCTCGATTGTAATATACCAACACGTTGTCGGGCGAGTATTTCGCTACACGGTCATAATCCTCCAATGCACGGTTATAGTCGCCAATCTGTGAACGGACGATGGCTCGGTTAAAGTATGTGAGCGAGTTTGTTGAGTCAAGCTCAATTACACGGTTGAAGTCGCTCAGCGCCAACATAGGACGGTTCGTATCGGAGTAAACCAGCGCACGGTTGAAGAACGATACAAGATACGACGAGTCGCACTCGATGGCGGTATCAAAATCCTCCTCAGCCTCTGTAAATCGCTCCTGCAACATATAGAGCGAGCCACGACGATTATATCCGTTGGGGTCCTCACGGTTTGTGCGAATAGCGTTGTTGAAATCCTCGTACGCCTTTAGTGTATCCTTGAGGTGGAGGTAGCAGACGCCACGGTTGATGTATGCATCGGCAACCTTCTTCTCCTGGCGGATAAACATATCGAAATCGGTAATAGCCTCCTCGAATTGCTGGTTCAGCAGGCGTGTCACACCACGACTATAATAGGGACCTGGTAGGTCGGGACGCAACTCGATTGCCTCGTGGAAGTCGTTAAGTGCGTCGTCGTAATTGCCTAAGCGTGAGCGAGTAATGGCTCGGTATGTGTAGGCGTTGGTGAATACGGGATTCTTCTCAATAGCGATAGAGAAGTCGGTGTCGGCACCCAGCAGGTCGTCGAGATTATATTTTGCGATACCTCTGAGGAAGTAACCCTCGTGGGCATCGTTGTCGAAGCGCAACAATACATTCAAAATGCGTATAGCCTCCTGGTAGTCGTCATTCATCATAGACTGACGCCCCATCCAGTAGAAATACTGCTTGTTGTATTGCGTGCTGGCGCACCACGCACAGAGTATGATGCCCAGGGTAAGTATTGTTCTTTTTATGCTTCGACGCATTTCCTTTGAAAATATATTTGTATTAAAAACGTTGCGTTTCCTCGATTATTGCGGGTCGTATCCAAAGCGGCGCAGCTGACGCTCGCTGTTACGCCAATCCTCCTGCACCTTCACGAAGAGTTGCAAAAAGACCTTCTTGCCCAAGAAACGCTCCATATCCTCACGTGCCTTCTGTCCCACACGCTTCAGGCGCTCGCCCTTGTGACCAATGACGATTCCCTTCTGTGACTGGCGTGCAACGTAAATCGTAGCCGAAATGCGGTCGATAGTTGGCTCCTCCTTATATGAGTCAATCTCAATCTCGCAGCAGTAGGGTATCTCCTTG
>JAFNUH010000320.1 GCA_017384185.1 Alistipes sp. | reverse complement strand
GTTTATCTCCACCACCTGACGAGCCTCCAAAAGCTCATAACTCTTATGTCCCGATTTAAGCAGGTACTTCACCAACTCATACTCCAAAGCATCGATACTGCTACCCGCCGTAACCGAACGATTTACATCTACGCTCACCGTCGCCTGCGACTGCTCCGCACGTATTTGCGACTGCTGACGGCGAACAAAATCCTCCATCTCCTTGTCGCCCGCCTGCGAAGCACGACGACGTGCCACCTCGGCAATGAGGACACCCTCATCGACGTTCATCGTCTGGGCGCAATCCTTGATATATACCGAGCGCTGAATAGAGTCGGGAATCTGCGCTATCGAGCGCACCATATCGCCAATAACCTCCGAGCGTTTAATGGGGTCTGTTCCCGCATCACGCAACAGCATCTTAGCCTTGAACGAGAGAAAATCCTCCTCCCTATCGTGGATATAAGCACGTACATCATCAGCCGAATGCGCTCGGGCAAACGAGTCGGGGTCGTGCTCGGGGGGAAGCGAGACAATACGCACGTTCATACCCTCCTTGAGAATCATATCCACGCCTCGCAGAGTAGCCTTAACACCCGCCGAGTCGCCATCGTAGATGATTGTGATATTGCGTGTGAAGCGGTTGAGAAGTCGTATCTGCTCCTGCGTAAGCGACGTACCCGACGATGCAACAACATTCTCCACACCCGCCTGGTGCATAGAGATTACATCGGTGTAACCCTCCACCATAATGGCGTACTCCTGCTGCTGGATAGCCTTCTTAGCAAAATATAGACCGTACAACTCACGTGTCTTGCTGTAAATCTCACTCTCGGGTGAGTTCTGATACTTAGCAACGCTCTTATCGGTGCGCAACGTTCGACCACCAAACGCTACAACACGTCCCGAAATATTATGTACGGGGAACATCACACGGTCACGGAAACGGTCATAAAGACGACCATCGCTCTCACGCTTCAGGGTAAGACCTGTCGAGAGCAAAAACTCCTCCTTATATCCTGCCGCCAACGCCGCTTTGGTAAGGTCATCGCCCTTAGCCGAACAGAAACCCAAGCCAAATTTTCGGATTGTTGCATCGGTAAAGCCTCGCTTCTGTGCAAAATACGACAAACCTATACTACGACCCTCGGAAGTCTCGGTAAGATACTTTGAAAAATACTCCGCCGTCCAGCCATTCAGCGCAAACATACTCTCACGGTCATTGTTACGGCGCACATCCTCCTCGGTCTGCTCACGCTCCTCGACCTCGATGCCATAGCGTTTGCCCACCATCTTCAGAGCCTCGGGGTAGCTTATACCCTCGTGCTCCATCACAAATGTGACGGCGTTACCACCCTTGCCACAACCAAAACATTTGAAGACTCCTTTCGATGGCGAAACCACGAACGATGGGGTCTTCTCGTTATGGAAGGGACAACACGCCTGATAGTTCACGCCCTTCTTTTTGAGCGTGACATAGTCACCAATAATATCTACGATATTAGCGGCTGCATATATTCTATCTACGGTCGAGTGGTCAATCATATTTACAAAAACGGCTATAATCGTACAAAGGTAATAAAAAAAAATTGCCAAAACATTTGGGGGGGGGAATTTGTTGCTATATTTGTGATAAGATTACATCCTAATATTTTAGACATATGAAGAAATTAGCATTTTACGCCTTTGTTACTGCGCTCCTGACGGCTTGCGGACCTCGCAGCACTATTAGCGGTTATATCGATGGACTTACCAACGATACCATAATTCTTAAAACCATAACATTAGGCGATTATAAAACCCATACCGACACACTCGTAGCCAAAGATGGGAAAATCACCTTCAATGCACCCAACGACGAGCCTGCAGCATATACATTTATGCCTGCGCAGGGCACTCACAAATTTGAGGGAGGTACTCGCCGATTCAATAGTTGTTCGGATATAAATCTTTTTCGCATTAATGGCGAGAAGGTGACATTCAAGGCTCGTATGGATTCGATATTTGTCACCGAATTCAGCGTTCGTGGCTCGCAGATTAATGAGGATTGGAACGAGATACACGCTCATATTAATCCTCTGTTTATCAAAGCTGCACTCCTGCAATTTGAGGATATACCATACGAGGATTTTGAGCGTGAGCATACAAAGATAAACAACGAGATAATCGCATATAATCAGGAGTATATTCGTCAGCATCCCGACCGCCTTATATCTGCAAATCTTATTGCAGGCACAGGCTCTACCGAGAATATGATTAAGTATGCCGATATGATAAGCAACGAGGTACGCAACTCAGCCTTTGCCACAACATTCGAGCGTATAGAGATGATTAAAGAACGTATGCGCATTGCTGAGGCAAGTAAAGTAGGAGCCATAGCGCCCGACTTCACGCTCAACGACCTCAACGGCAACTCTTTTACCATATCATCAACACGTGGCAAGTGGGTGGTATTGGACTTCTGGGGCTCGTGGTGTATACCCTGCATAAAAGGTATGCCCGAGATGAAACAGACATACAAAAAGTTTAACGGGAAGGTAGAGTTCATCGGCATCTGCTGTAATGACAAGCAGGAACGTTGGCAAAAGGCTGTAAACGACCACGCCCTGCCGTGGATACAG
>JAFNUH010000319.1 GCA_017384185.1 Alistipes sp. | reverse complement strand
CCTTCTTCAAAACAATCTCAACCATCTGCACCAAAGCTGCAATTACGAGGATGAAGACGATAGTCTGCATATACTCAATCTGCAAAGGTACAAGGATGAATGTCTGGATTGACCACGCAACGATAGATGCCAACGCCATAACGAAGGTTACGGCAGCACCCATACCAAGCGATGTATTCACCTTAGACGATACGCCCAAGAAGGGGCAAATACCGAGGAACTGTGCGAAAACTACGTTATTTACGAATATCGCACCGATGATAATTGCGAAATATGAAAGCTCCATAACTACTTCTTAGCTAATTTGTTAAACAACACCATCATATAGCCCAGCACAAAGAATGCACCCGGAGCCAATACGAATACCAACGGCATATAATCAGCAACACCCAATGAGAAGCCGAAGATAGCACCGCTACCCAAAATCTCACGTACTGCACCGATAAGCGTAAGCGCAATGGTAAAGCCCAAGCCGATACCAATACCATCAAGGATAGAATCCAAAGCACCATTCTTAGATGCGAAAGCCTCGGCACGACCCAAGATGATACAGTTCACCACAATCAAGGGGATAAACACACCCAGGCTTGCGTAGAGCGAAGGAACATATGCCTGCATCAACATCTGGATAATAGTCACAAACGAAGCAATAACCACGATAAAAGCGGGAATACGCACCTTATCGGGGATAAAATTCTTGATAAGCGAGATAACCAAGTTTGACATAATAAGCACAGCCATAGTAGCTACACCCATACCCAAACCGTTCACAGCCGAGGTTGTAGTACCCAGCGTGGGACACATACCCAACACCAATACGAAGGTGGGGTTATTCTTGATAATTCCGTCAAGTATGATTCTTACCTTATTCATTCTGACCTCCTTCCTGAGTCTTCGGACCCTCTGTTGCAGTAGCACCCGATACACCATCAGCATTCTCATCGTAACCACAAGCTACACGATATGCCTGATATGCACGCTCTACGGCGTCATAGTAAGCACGTGAAGAGATTGTAGCAGCAGTCAAAGCATCCAACTCACCACCATCCTTCTTCACCTTAAACTCAATCTCCCAAGCCTTCTTATCCTTGATGCTACGGAGCAAGGCGTTATCCTCATCAGCCATCTTTGTACCAAGACCCGGAGTCTCAGCCTGCTGAAGAACGTTTACATTCAAAATCTGACCATCGGGAGCAAAGCCAACCATCATACGGATAGAGCCACCGAAACCATTCTTTGTCATTGACTCAACGGCGTAGCCGACAACCTTATCACCTGCCGATGCAGTATAAACTACGATAGGCATATCGTCGATAGTCTGCTCGCTAACCTCCGTATTCTCAAACGAGGGCAATACATTTGCCACCGCCTGTGTAGTAGCCGCAGCGTTAGCCTCGGCAATAGCATCAGCCGTAATCATATTCACAGCACCCACACCTGCCGAAGCGATAAGGGTAACGGTGAACAGGACAGTAACCATATTAAAAAGTGTACTCTTCATATCTCTGTCCTCCTACTTTTTAGATGTTACACCGAAGCGACGAGGCTTCACATATTTATTAATAAGAGGTGTTACGGCATTCATCAACAAGATTGCGAATGACATACCCTCGGGATAAGCTCCCCACATACGGATAATCATTGTAATTACACCGATGCCGACACCATAGATAATCATACCCTTAGGAGTCATAGGCGATGTTACATAATCCGTAGCCATAAAGATAGCACCGAGCATAGCACCACCAGCCAACAAGTGGAATGCAGGCAGAGCATACAACGCATCACCACCACCCTGAGCCAAAGCTACAACGAAGGCAAAAGCCGCCATAGAGCCCAACACAGCCACGGGGATGTGCCAAGTGATAACACGACGCCACAACATATAAAGACCACCTACGAGCAGAGCCGCAGCGGCAATCTCACCCATTGAACCAGGCATAACACCCGCAAACATATTCAAAAGGTTTACATCACCCACCTCGATAGCCTGAGCCTTCAAAGCTGCCAACGGAGTAGCTCCCGCAAAGGCATCTACATACTCACCACCTACGGGCTGAGCAAACGATGTCATCTGCACGGGATAAGCAATCAACAGGAACACACGACCCACCAACGCAGGGTTGAAGGGGTTGTGACCCAAACCGCCGAAGGTCATCTTCGCAACGCCGATAGCAACCACCGCACCAATAACGATAATCCACCAAGGAATATTCGAGGGCAGGTTGAAGGCGAGCAGGACACCTGTCACAACAGCCGACAAATTACAGATGGTAGGAGCGCCCTTGAACAAGAACTTCTGAATCAGATACTCCACCAAAACGCAGCTCACAACGGCAATAGCCGTAACGTAGAGCACGCTCAAACCATACACCCAAATCGACACTGCCAACGCAGGCAACAACGCCAGAATCACATCACGCATCAACGACTGAGTCGAGTGCGGGTTGTGCATATGGGGTGCAGGTGCAACAATAAATTTATTTGCCATATCTCTTTCTTTTATTTTCGTTACTTTTTAGCAGCAGCTGCGGCAGCAGCACGAGCACGAATAATACCCATTACGGTCTGCTTACCCAAGCGTACATAGTCCAACAAAGCGATACCTGCGGGGCAAGTATATTGGCAGCAACCGCACTCGATACAATCGGGGATGCGCTCTGTCTCCATCTCCTCCCACATCTGCTTAGCGGCAAGACGCTGCAAGAGGTAAGGCTCAAGACCCATCGGACAAGCCGCAACACACTTAGCACACTTGATACACTCGCTGGTAGGCACACGACGAACATCCTCGCCATTGAATACCGTAATACCAGAGCATCCCTTTGTAACGGGAGAGTCGATGTTTACCATCGCACGACCCATCATAGGACCACCATTTACAACCTTCACATCGCCCTCGGGAAGACCGCCTGCCATCTCAAGAAGAGTTGAGACAGGAGTACCCATACGTGTGAGCAGGTTACGAGGCTCCTTAACTGCCTTACCCGTAACGGTTACAACACGCTCGATGAGAGGCTTATTCTTCTGTACTGCCTCATAAACAGCCAATGCAGTCGATGCGTTGCATACAACGGCACCTACGTGGATAGGAAGTCCCGGGGGAGGAGGTACCTGACGACCTGTAACAGCTGCGATGAGCTGCTTCTCACCACCCTGAGGATACTGAACCTTCAAAGGCTCAACCACAACGGGGAACTTCTTCTCTGCGATAATCTTATTGAGGTTAGCGATAGCATCGGGCTTATTGTTCTCAACGCCAATGATAGCCTTCTCAACGCCCAACGCCTTCTTCAAAATCTCAACACCAACGAGCAACTCCTCGCCACGCTCAAGCATTGTGCGGTGGTCAGAAGTAAGGTACGGCTCGCACTCTACACCGTTGATAATCAAGAACTCAGCCTTGCAGCCGTTAGGAATCGAGAGCTTCACGTGAGTGGGGAACGTAGCACCACCCATACCTACGATACCTGCGTCCTTAATCTTAGCGATAATTGCTGCTGAGTCCAACTCGCACTCACGCTTAACCTCTGCCGAGCGGTCAATCTCAGGCATCCACTCATCACCCTCACGCTTGATGGTAATCATCATCTGGCGCAAGCCCTGACCGTTAGGCTGCATATCAACAGCTGTTACGGTACCAGAGATAGGCGAGTGAATATTTGCCGACATAAAACCAGTAGCCTCAGCGATAAGCTGACCCGTGAGAACCTTATCACCCTT
>JAFNUH010000318.1 GCA_017384185.1 Alistipes sp. | reverse complement strand
GGTTCTGATATTAATGCAGAGTGGATGAAGGCTCACTATACGAAGGCTGAGTATATGATTCCTATGCGTGATGGTGTGCGACTCTATACTGCGGTATATGTGCCCAAGAACAAGAAGGCTAAGCACCCCGTGCTGATGACACGCACGCCATATAGTTGTGAGCCTTATGGCAAGAAAAACTCTTCCTTCTGGCAGGAGAAGATATATCACGACTACCTGCGTGCGGAGTATATCCTCGTTTTTCAGGATGTTCGTGGTCGCTGGATGAGTGAGGGTGAGTTTGTTAACGTGCGACCCTATATCGAAAATAAGTTGAGCAGAACGGATATAGACGAGGCGAGTGATACATACGATAGCGTCGAGTGGTTGTTGCGCAAACTCAAGACCGATAACGGCTGTGTTGGCATCTATGGAAACTCATATAGCGGATTTTATGCTCTGATGGGAGCTGCAAGCCGCCATCCGGCTATTAAGGCTGTCTCGCCGCAAGCACCTGTGTGTGATTGGTTTGTGGGGGACGATATGCATCATAATGGTGCTTTGGCGATGATGGACCTCGTATCGTTTATGCCATATCTCGAGGCAACCGCACGCCCGAAGCCTACAACACAGATGGGCGAGATCAAGCCTATCATCGAGGGTAATGTGTGGGACTATTTTATGAATAATACTCTTTCGGATATTACTCGTAAGATAGGCGACCGTATTCCATTCTGGAGCGATGTTGTGGCGCACCCCGACTACGATGCGTGGTGGCAGGAGAGGGATGCTCGCCGTGCAACTAAGGGTATTGCATCTTCAATATTGATGGTTGGCGGAACTTACGATGCTGAGGACCCGTATGGCGTCTGGGAGGTGTATCGTAGTTTGAAAGAGAAAAATCCTAATATAGATTGCCGTATTGTTGTCGGTCCGTGGGCGCACGGTGCTTGGCGCTCAAATGATGATGCAAATTCGCTCGGTGATGCAACATTTTCCGAGGAGTCGCTGTCGGAGTTTTATCGTAAGGAGATAGAGTTCCCGTTTTTTGAGCAGACCTTGCGAGGTGTAGGCGATGGCGGGGCTACGAATATGGGGGCTATGGTCTTCTTCTCGGGCGAGAATTGTTGGCGAGAGATGGAGGGTTGGAATCCTGCGACACTCAAGCCCGCTACGATGTATATGCACGAGGATGGTGCTCTGCGCAGTGTTGCACCTGCGGATAGTAATTCATATAGCTCATATACGTCTGACCCGCAGAACCCCGTTCCGTACTATCACGATACGACTACCACACGCAAAAACGAGTATATGACCGCCTCGCAGGAGTTTACGGATGGTCGTGAGGATGTGTTGACCTTCCTCTCGCCCGTGTTGGAGCAGGATGTGACGGTTGCTGGAGGGGTAGATGCCGAGCTCTTTGTGACCCTTTCGCAAACCGATGCCGATTTTGTGGTAAAGGTTATTGACGTTGGTCCCGATGGGGAGTATGAGTCGTTGGTGAGATTCAATATTATGCGAGGTCGCTACCGTAATAGCCTCTCAAAGCCTGAGCCGTTCAAGGTAGGAGAGGTTGAGCGTGTTGCCTTCGAGTTGCCCGATATTGCACACACTTTTATGGCGGGTCATCGCATAAAGGTGCAGGTGCAGAGCTCTATGTTTCCGCTCTTTGATATGAATCCTCAGCAGTATGTAAATATCTATAATGCAACACGTAAGGATTTTGTTCCTTGTGATATTCAGCTACATCACAGCAAGGAGTATCCGTCGAACATACAATTCCGAATAATGCAATAAAAAAGAAACTGTCTAACAAGGCTCTTTTGGCGTCTGGCTTGCCCTCGAAATCCTCACATACGCCAAGTATGCTGCGGTTTCTCGGGCTGCGATCAGCTTCAAAATAGCTCTTGTTATACAATTTCTCAAAATAAGAGGGTGCTAACAAGTAAAGTTAGCACCCTCTTTTTTGCTCTATGTGATTTACTACAAGCTATCACCAAAGTCCTCACGGAACTTCTCCATCAAGCGGTGTGCCCAATTTGATGTAGGCTCCAAACCACCCATAAAGAAGCGCAATACCTTAGGCTCATAAACGAATTTCAAACCACCAATCAGGTGACGGTTCTCGTAGAGCCATACAACACGGTCAATAACGTAGTTAATCTGCGAGAGGGTAAATACTCGGCGAGGCACAGCCATACGCAACAACTCCACGTCGGCAAGAATCTCCTTACCATTCTCGTCACGCACGCTCGACATAGTACCACGCTCCATACTACGGATACCTGAGCAGATATAGAGAGCTGCTGCCAATGCACCTGCGGGGTACTGATCCTGAGGAATGTGCTCGCAGAACTTCATAGCGTTGATGTGTGCGCCCAACACACCCGGAGGTGTTACCATAGGCACGCCACGCTTCTCAAGCTCCTCGACCAAGTACTTGATAAATGTCGGGCTCTGGCTAATCATTGTCTCATCCAAAGTCTCGTACAAACCTACGGTCATTGCCTCAATCTCACGAACAGAGATACCACCATAGGTCAAGAAACCCTCGAACAAAGGAATCTTATCCTCCATCTCCTCATAGAGAGCCTTCTGGTTGGTGCAGATGCCACCACCACGTGAAGAAGAGAGCTTACGAGCAGAGAAGTAAACCAAGTCTGCCAAACCTGTCATCATCTTCAAAATCTCGCCCATTGAGTTCTCCTTCCAGTTGTCCTCACGCTGCTGGATAAGGAATGCGTTCTCGCCCAAAAGGCTGGCATCCAGCACCAACATAATATTATACTTGTCGGCAATGCGGCGAACATCCATCAAGTTAGACATTGAGAAGGGCTGACCACCGATAAGGTTTGTCGAAGCCTCCATACGGATGAAAGGAATATTTTCTACGCCAACCTCCTGGATTGTCTGCTCCAACTTCTCGATGTTCATATTACCCTTGAAGGGGTGGTCTGACTTAAGCTCCAAAGCGTGGTCATACAAAAGCTCTACAACCTTACCACCGCACTCCTGAATGTGTGCCAATGTTGTGGTAAAGTGGTAGTTCATAGGAACTACGTGACCGGGCTTAACAAATGTGCGGCAGATAACATTCTCGGCAGCACGGCCCTGATGCACGGGCAAAAGATACTTCTTGCCGAGAACATCCTCAACGGCCTTCTGCAAACGCTCGAAAGACTGAGAACCTGCGTAAGCGTCATCGGCCTGCATCATAGCAGCAAGCTGCTTGTCGCTCATTGCGTTGGTACCACTATCGGTAAGCATATCGAGGAATACGTCGCGTGTGCTAAGACGGAAAGTATTGAAGCCCGCCTCCTTCATCGCCTCCAAACGGCGCTCAATAGGCACGAGGTGAAGTTTCTGTACGACACGAACCTTGTGCAACTCGAGTGGCAGGTCGCCACCCTGATAAAATTTTACTGTGCTCATAAGGCTTTTTTATTTTTTAGTTAATGATTTCAGTTATAAAGTGGTCAATTGGAAAATCAAATTTACAAAAATTTTTAATAAAATAGCAAAATGAGCCACTTATTTTGCATAAGCGGCCCATTTTTATCTCTTGTTGTTGTATATTTATGCTCTGCTATTCGTGCATCTTATCACCAAAATATATATCCAAAAGCTCCTTTGCGGCGATAAACGAACTTAACTTTGCATCCAAAACTCTCTGCTCTACCTCCTCTATGCGTGCGGCAATTTCGGGATTTTGGTAGAAGTTGCTCTTGAGTGCCTGATTGATACTCTCGTACATCCAATACTTATTTTGGCGGTTGCGGTTGGCTATGTAGTAGCCGTTGGCCTGAATGTGGTCGAGGTACTCCTCAACACCCTTCCATACCTCCTCGAGTCCTGTGTGCTCAACCGATGAGCAGGTGTAAACCTTAGGACGCCAACCCGATTCGGGCATAGGGAATAGGTGGAGTGCACCCTGATACTGTACCTTTGCAAGTTCGGCCTTGTGGATATTCTCGCCATCAGCCTTGGTGATAACCATCATATCGGCCATCTCCATAATGCCGCGCTTGATACCCTGCAATTCGTCACCCGCACCCGAAATCTGCAACATCATAAACATATCCACCATAGAGTGGACTGCTGTCTCAGATTGGCCAACGCCTACAGTCTCAATGAAAATTACATCATATCCTGCAGCTTCGCATAATACTATAGTCT
>JAFNUH010000317.1 GCA_017384185.1 Alistipes sp. | reverse complement strand
CCGATGCTCGCACGATGTTGGCTGGTCCGTTAGTGGCGGCTGCGGCGGCAGTTACGGGCGTTATTACCGACCCCAGAGAGTTGATGTAAAACCGATGAAGAAAAACAGTTATGAGAAATAAATTCACTACACTAACCTCTACGGCAGTACCCCTGCCCATCGAGAACATCGACACCGACCAGATTATCCCCGCCCGCTTCTTGAAGGCTACGACACGTGAGGGTTTCGGCGAGAATCTCTTCCGTGACTGGCGCTACGACAAGGAGGGCAATCCTAAGGCTGAGTTTGTTATGAACTCACCCATCTATGGCGGCGAGATTTTGGTTGCAGGTAAGAACTTCGGTTGTGGCTCAAGCCGTGAGCACGCTGCGTGGGCTATTGACGGTGCGGGTTTCCGTGCCGTAGTATCGAGCTTCTTTGCAGATATTTTCCGCAACAACGCATTGAACAATGGTCTGTTGCCCGTAACAGTTAGCGAGCAGATGTTGGAGGCGATATTTGCAGCAGTAAAGGAGAATCCCAAGACAGAGATTAAGATTGACCTTCCCGCTCAGACCATCGAGATTGTTGGCACAGAACACAAGGAGTCGTTCGATATTGCCCCCTACAAGAAGCAGTGTCTTGAGAATGGCTACGACGATGTAGATTTCTTGGTAAGCATCCGTGAGGAGATAAAAGCCTTTGAGCAGAAATAAATTTTATAGGAATTATATATAAGCTATCATTTTAGACCTTTCGGAGCCGCTTGCGGCGACCAAAGCCCCTGCCTGAGGCGGGGGTTGGGGGTGGGTCAGATTTGCAACTGCGACCAGCGGTCGCAATCCGGCTTAATTAGCAAGAAACGATAATGTATAGCGTATATAGTTATATAAGCGCTTAATTTTAAGTAATTAATTATGAAAGAGATAAAAATTGCTGTTTTACCTGGCGACGGTATTGGTCCCGAGATTGTGGCTCAGGCAGTAAAGGCTGTCGATGCCGTAGCGGCAAAGTTCGATTATAAGGTAAGCTACACACAGGCAGTTGTGGGTGCCGCAGCTATCGACGCCGTAGGTGACCCCTACCCCGAAGCTACACACGAGGTATGTATGGCAGCCGATGCCGTATTGTTTGGTGCTATTGGCGATCCTCGCTTCGACAACAACCCCGAGGCTAAGGTGCGCCCCGAGCAGGGTTTGTTGGCTATGCGTAAGAAGTTGGGATTGTATGCCAACTTGCGCCCCGTAAATACATTTACAACACTACTTCACCGCTCGCCATTGCGCTACGACTTGGTTGAGGGTGCAGACTTCTTGTGTGTGCGTGAGTTGACTGGTGGTTTGTACTTTGGTCGTCCGCAGGGTCGCTCAGAGGATGGTAACACAGCTTACGACACTTGTGTATATACACGTGCCGAGATTGAGCGTATCTGCCGCCTCGGCTTCGAGTATGCAGCAAAGCGCCGTGGAAAGCTAACCGTTGTAGATAAGGCAAACGTCTTGGCGACCTCTCGCCTGTGGCGTGAGACGGCTAAGGCTATGGAGAAGGATTACCCGCAGGTGGAGGTTGAGTATATGTTCGTAGATAATGCCGCAATGAAGATTATCCAGCAACCCCGCCACTTCGATGTAGTTGTTACGGAGAATATGTTTGGTGACATCCTCACCGACGAGGCAAGCGTAATCACAGGCTCATTGGGTCTGCTCCCATCGGCATCTATCGGTACGGGCACATCGCTCTTCGAGCCTATCCACGGTTCATATCCTCAGGCGGCGGGTAAGAATATAGCAAACCCCATCGCAACTATCCTCTCGGCAGCTATGATGTTCGAGTATGCATTCGCAGATATGGAGGCAGGTGCTGCTATACGTCGTGCCGTTGACCTCTCAATCGAGAAGAATGTCGTAACTGAGGATATTGCACCCGAAGGCGTTAAGCCCTCATCGACTACGGAGGTTGGTGACTTCATCGCAGCGAACATATAAAAAGTTAGGTTATGGGTAATGAGAAGAGATATTTTCCTGCGCTGAACGACATTATGACCGCCGAGCACACCTTGGGCGAGATATTGTCACCAACGCCACTGATGCACAATCGCAACCTCTCGGAGCGATTTGGTGCGGAGGTGATGCTCAAACGTGAGGATTTGCAGGTAGTACGCTCGTATAAGATTCGTGGCGCATACAACAAGATTCGTTCGCTAAGCCAAGAGCAGACCGAGCGAGGCATCGTATGTGCAAGTGCGGGAAACCACGCTCAAGGTGTAGCCCTGTCGTGCAACAAGCTGGGTATTAAGGGTAAGATTTTTATGCCCGTAACAACCCCCAAGCAGAAGATTAACCAGGTCAAGATGTTTGGTGGCGAGGAGGTTGAGGTTGTTCTTGCGGGCGATACTTTCGACCAGGCAAACGAGGCAGCCGAGAGAGCGTGCCGTGAGGAGGGCAAGACATTTATTCCACCCTTCAACGACGAGAAAATCATTGAGGGTCAGGGTACTGTAGGTCTTGAGATTTTACAGCAGAGCCGCTCGGCTATCGACTACGTATTTATCCCTATCGGTGGCGGCGGTCTGGCATCGGGCGTGGGTAGCGTCTTTAAGCAGATGTCGCCTCAGACAAAGATTATTGGCGTTGAGCCTGCTGGTGCTGCCGGAATGAAGCTCTCGTTCGAGCGTGGCGAGGTTACGGAGCTGGACCACATCGAAAAGTTT
>JAFNUH010000316.1 GCA_017384185.1 Alistipes sp. | reverse complement strand
TGCGACACCACGGCAGCACAGTTATACAACTTACCATTAAGCGACAGAGGCAGACCAACGATTGCCACCAGCGGGAAATCGACACTCGCCTCCACAATCTGCATAAGAGCCTGCTCGGCACTCTTTAAGAGTGTTCGTTGCAGTAGCAGATCTGCACAGGTGTATGCCGTTATAGCAAGTTCGGGCAGAGCCATAATCTTCACCCCCTGACTTGCCGCACGCTCCATCATAGCGACGATTTGACGGCTATTGTATTCGCAGTCGGCAACACGCAACGACGGTGTAGCGGCTGCCACCTTTATATATCCCAAGCTATTCATCTTTTTACTCTTTTAAGTAGGCGTTCGTAATTTCAAGAAAATATGCTTTGTGGAAGTCCTCCCCGGGATACCACTTGTCGATGATGCTCTTGTCGAGGAAGTTCTCCGCTTTAAGCATATCGCAATAGAGCTTCTTGCACTCCAGCACGAGGCGTGCCTGTGTAATTGCAGGTACATCCTCGTCGGTAAAGGTAACCGACAGACCAGCGTTGTGAATCTTATCCTCGCTGCGACCCGAGTGCGTACCACAATATTGCAGAGCCTCACGATGCTGCTCGTCGAAGAACGAGAGGGTCATCATCTGCTCACGCTCCGTAAACTCGAAAGTGTGGCGCTGGGGGCGTATAACAGCCACCGCTATGGGTCTGTTCCACATATATCCCACACAACCCCACGAGGCGGTCATCGTGCGACACTCCACGTGGTCACCCGCCGTGATAAGCATCCAATCGGCGCCGATGAGCTTGATAAAATTATCGTCTATCGTCGCAGGGTCAATTCTCTTAAAACCATCCATAACTTACGCCGTAACTATTTTGCCCACAACTGAGTGAGGTTGATAATCACCTGCATAGCCTTCTGCATAGTGTTCAGCGAACAGTACTCAAACTTGCCGTGGAAGTTCATACCGCCCGCAAAAATGTTGGGGCAGGGCAGACCCATAAACGACAGACGAGCACCGTCCGTACCACCACGAATAGGCTTGATTACGGGCTCAACATCTGCCATACGCATAGCCTCCACCGCCTTGTCAATCACGTGGGGATGTGGCTCCACCATCTTACGCATATTAAAGTACTGGTCCTTCAGGGTGAGCTTCAGAACACCCTCGCCATACTTCTTCTGCAACAAATCGACACACGACCACATAAAGACCTTCTTCTGCTCGAACTTCTCGCTGTCGTGGTCACGGATAATATAGGAAATCTTCGCATTCTCAACCGTGCCGTTGAAGCCTACGCAGTGGTAGAATCCCTCATAACCGGTAGTATATTCGGGGCGCTCAACCGAGGGGATGAGTGAGTTCAAGTCACACGCTACCTGAATGGCGTTAATCATCTTATTCTTAGCGTATCCGGGGTGTACGTTGCGACCCTGAATCTCGATAGTGGCAGCAGCGGCATTGAAGTTCTCGTACTCCAACTCGCCCTCGGCACTACCATCCATCGTGTAGGCAAAGTCAGCACCAAAGGCTGCAACGTCGAAGTAGTCAACACCACGACCCACCTCCTCGTCGGGTGTGAAGCCGATACGAATCTTGCCGTGTGCAATCTCGGGGTGTGTGATAAGATACTCGGCAGCACTCATAATCTCGGCACAGCCAGCCTTGTCGTCAGCACCCAGAAGGGTAGTACCGTCGGTGTGAATCAACGTGTGACCAACAAAGTTCTTGAGCTCAGGGAAGTCCGAAACCTTCATTGTCAAAGCTCCGTTGAGCTGGATATCGCTGCCATCGTACTCCTCAATGATGCGGGGCTTTACATCCTTGCCACTCATATCGGGCGAAGTGTCCACGTGTGCGATAAAGCCAATTACGGGGGCATTCTCATAACCCTTCGTTGCGGGGATTGTACCCATCGCATAGCCATACTTATCGACTGTGACATCCTCCATACCGAGTGTGCGCATCTCGTCAGCCAAATAGTTCAACAGCACGAGCTGCTTCTCTGTCGAGGGGAATGTTGTGCTATTCTCGTCTGACTGCGTGTCAAACGAAACATACTTCAAAAATCTATCTTTTAACTCCATAGTTATTCTGTTTTTTAATGTTTTTACTCCTCTTTCTTAGCCTTCATTGTGTGCCAAGCCATATATACGATAAGTGCCACGTACATAGCAAGACCCAACCACTCGGCGCTCTTCGATGCAGCCCAGTCCGACATAAACCACTCTACGCCTACGAACTTCAATACAGCCGATACAACGCCCATCAAAGCACCACCAGCGATAAATCCTGATGCAATCAGCGTACCTCTATCGAAACGAGCCTTGTTCAACGCCTCATCCTTCGAGCGTGAAGATACGAACCACGCCACAAGACCACCAACAACCAACGGTGCATTCAGATACATAGGGATAAACATACCCAATGAGAATGCCAACGCAGGAACACCGATAGATGTCAATACCAACGCCAGAACGGCACCCATAAAGTAGAGAATCCAGGGTGTTGAGCCGCCCGTCATCAGGGGCTGAATAACGGCAGCCATAGCGTTAGCCTGAGGTGCTACCAAAGCCTCCTCGCCTGTGAAGCCGTATGTGTCGTTCAATACAATCATAACACCAGCAACAGTCGCTGCCGATACGAATGTGCCGAGGAACTTCCATCCCTCCTGCTTCTTAGGTGTTGTGCCGAGCCAGTAACCAATCTTAAGGTCGGTGATAAAGCCACCAGCCATCGAGAGCGCAGTACATACCACGCCACCGATAATCAACGCTGCTGTCATACCCTCCGAGCCGCTAAGACCAACGCTCACCAATACGAGTGATGAGAGGATAAGCGTCATCAGGGTCATTCCCGATACGGGGTTTGTACCCACAATAGCGATAGCATTAGCCGCAACGGTAGTAAACAAGAATGCGATAACAAAGACAATAAGCAACGCTACGATGCTCTGCAAACCGTTACCCAACAATCCGAAGTGGAAGAATACCCAGCAAGAGATAAGCGCTGCGATAAGCACCGAGAGAATGAGTTTCATCGGAAGGTCACGCTGCGTGCGCTCCACGGCTACCACAGAGCCTCCCTTCTTCGATGTAAGCTCGCTGACAGCCAAACCCACAGCCTGACGGATGATGCCCGCCTGACGGATAATACCAATCAAACCAGCCATTGCGATACCACCAATACCGATAGGACGACCGTAGTCGGTAAAGATACTCTCAGGTGTCAATGCTGCTGCGTCGGGTGCGATAGAGCCAATCAGCGGCACAATCAAGAACCATACAAGGCAAGAGCCTGCTGTGATGATTACGGCATACTTCAAGCCGATGATATATCCAAGACCCAAAACGGCAGCTCCTGTGTTGAGCGAGAATACAACCTTAAACTTGTCGGCACACATCTCACCAAAGGCGCAAATGCGAGTTGAAACAACCTCAGTCCACGCACCGAACGTGCTGACAGCGAAGTCGTAAAGACCTCCTATCAAACCTGCTACTGCAAGTAACTTAGCCTGATTGCCGCCCTTCTCGCCCGATACCAATACCTCGGTTGTAGCCGTAGCCTCGGGGAAGGGATACTTGCCGTGCATATCCTTAACGAAATACTTTCTAAAGGGAATCAAGAGCACGATACCCAATACACCACCAAGAAGTGATGAGAGGAAAATCTGATAGAACTGTGCATCGAGTCCCAAGATGTAGAGCGCAGGCAGAGTGAAGATAGCACCCGCCACGATAACACCCGAAGAGGCTCCGATAGATTGGATGATGATATTCTGTCCGAGCATATTCTTCT
Source organism: Alistipes sp. (assembly GCA_017384185.1). Lineage (GTDB taxonomy): Bacteria > Bacteroidota > Bacteroidia > Bacteroidales > Rikenellaceae > Alistipes. The sequence continues at coordinate 2,463 of JAFNUH010000316.1, read as the reverse complement.
TGCTCAGAGCCGTACCCATACCTACGGCGATAATTGCGATGGGGATTGCAGCCTCGAAGACCTGACCCACTTTCAAACCGAGGAAAGCGGCAGCCGCCGAGAAGATTATAGCCATTACGATACCCATCGTCACTGAGTAGGGTGTAACCTCGGCAGGGGTAGTGTTTGCCGGCATTAGCGGCTTGTACTCCTCGCCTGGCTTTAATTCACGATAGGCGTTGTCGGGAAGCGATACATTCTGTTTTTGTTGTTCCATAGTTATGTGTTTTTATAGTTTTACTCTCTTTCTTGACTCAATTCGCCTGTAAATTGGCATATATTCTTACAAATGTAAGAATTTTTACTCAAAATAACAGAAAATTACGTGCAAAAAAATCCCCAACAACCTCAGATTGTCAGGGATAATAATTTTTAAGATTAAATTTCTTAGATGTGCTTCTCTCCGCCATCAAATTTTACGTCGTCGATATACATCTTTATGCTATGCTCCTCGCTTCGGGGACATATCATCAATACATCGTCCGTATCAACCACGATATAATCACGTAAACCGTTGACTACGGCAATCTTATCTTTAGGAACAGATATTATCGAGCTGCGAGTATTGTAGGTGTAGCACCCCTCGTGAGATTTTGTATTGGCATACCTGTCTTTTCGTGATAACTGATATACCGAACTCCACGTACCGACATCGCTCCAGCCGAAGTCACCACAGCGCACATATACGTTGTCCGCCTTCTCCATAATACCATAATCTACGGAGATAGATTTACTCTCTGAAAATACCTGCTCCAAAGCCTTCTGCTCACGCTCCGTGCCGATGTCATCTTTGGCAGCCTCGAAGAGTGCGTGGTGGTCGGGAAGGTGCTTCTCAAATGCCTTGATAATATTCTCTACTGTCCAGATAAAGATACCCGAATTCCAGAAGAACTCGCCACACTCAACAAAAGTCTGAGCAAGCTCTAAATGAGGCTTTTCCGTGAAACACTTAACACGACTGATGAGGTCATTGTTTGACTTCTGGATATATCCATAACCCGTCTCAGCACGGCTGGGTCGAATGCCGACAGTCATCAGCGCATCGTTGTTCTCAGCGTACTCAAGACACTCCTTAATTATGGCGTGAAAATCGACCTCGTTCAAGATGAGATGGTCCGACGGGGTGACAATCATATTCGCATTGGGATGCTCCTTTTGCAGAGTGTATGCAGCGTAGGCGATGCAGGGTGCCGTGTTACGTCTGATAGGCTCGCACAACACCTGTTTGGGGTCCAGCTCAGGGATATGCTCCAGCACCAAATCTTTGTACATCGTATTTGTAACCACATAAAAATTCTCAACAGGCACCAACGGCAAGAAGCGCTCAAAAGTAGCTCGGATAAAAGATTTACCCGTGCCGAGTATGTCGAGAAACTGCTTTGGCATATGTTTGCGGCTCATAGGCCAAAAACGAGAGCCTATTCCGCCTGCCATAATCACGCAAAAGGTGTTATTATTCATACTTTATATAAAAAAGATTTTTAAGAATTATACAAAGATAAAAAATTATTCGTAAATTTGCCGATTATTACGAGCTTTTTATTGTGAAAAGATGAAGATAAGACTATTTACAATACCAAATATGCTGACTCTCGGCAATTTAATCTGCGGAGCAAGTGCTACTGTGGCGTTGTTGTCGCACGGCAATTATGAGTTGGCTTTCTGGTTGGTTGTTGCTTCGGCAATATTCGACTTCTTTGATGGTTTTGCTGCACGACTGCTTAAAAGCACCTCGGCGATAGGTGTTCAGCTCGATTCGTTGGCAGATATGGTCTCTTTCGGCTTGGTGCCTGCGGTGGCGATGTTCTGCTGGTATGGCGATGCAAATCAAATGACGCAACTGTCTGAGAATATTGTTAATATAGGCGCTTATCTAACATTTATTATTGTAGCTTTTTCGGCACTTCGACTGGCAAAATTCAATATCGACGATACGCAACATACCGAGTTCTGCGGTCTGCCCACACCCGCAAATGGACTTTTCTGTTTGTCATTGGCGATGCTCGCAGCGGGTGGTGAATTTGCTCTGTCAAAGGAGGTTATCCTGATTATATCAGTTGTTATGGCAGCGCTTCTCATCTCGCCGATACGTATGTTTGCCCTCAAGTTTAAGGGTTTTGGCTGGCAGGGAAATGAGATTCGTTATTCGTTCATTGCTTTGTGTGTAGCGCTGATAGCACTGTTTACGAAGTTTGCCATTCCTGCGATTATAATGCTTTATGTAGTTATTTCGGCTCTGCGTTGGGCAATAAATATTAAGAATAAGTAGTTTGATAGAAAGTTGTAGTGCAAATGAGAATTAAGATGCAGATATTTACGATTTTGGTAATGGCGATTTGTTCGCTTTTGCCCGTGTCTGCATTTGCTCAGATGGATGCACGTGCTATCGCTCAGGCGCAGCGTAACGGTCAGCAGGTGGGTCTT
>JAFNUH010000315.1 GCA_017384185.1 Alistipes sp. | reverse complement strand
TCAACTCCTTGAGGGTTACCTTTTCACGTGCAAGACCATTTATTGCGATGATTTTATCTCCACGCCTTACTCCTGCTCTGTAGGCATTTCCTCCCTCGATTAGTCCATTTACAACCCAGCCATCCTCTTGAGGCGTTAGTGTCATTCCCGAATCGAAGTTTACCGGGACGTTAAAATTCCTGTTCGGTCGGAGCCATATCTCGCACTTCGCAAAGTCGAAGATAACATCAAATCGCTCAAACATCGCATTGCCGACAAGTCCATCGTAACGGTCATCTGCCATCATACCCTGCGTGTTGCCCGAAAAATTAGTAACTACATCCTCAATTTTGTAACCAGCTACCGAAATCTCCTTCGCTATGAATATATAATCCGTGCGTGAGCCACCAACACCGCCCGTGTCGTATATCTTCTTTTTTATATTGGTAAGAACTCTGTTTAATTTTAGTTTTGCTACCAAGCTGCTGTTAAGGCTTACGCCTCCGCTTGAACCTAAATCAACGAGAAAGTTGCCATTGAACGACACCTTATCGTCAATCTTTACGCTTATAGGCATAACCATTCTCGCCTCTCTATTATCCAGCCATTTGCACTTTATGCAGGTGTATCCTTCGTCGGGCTGTGTCTCTGGCGTAAGGATTCGCATATACCCGTCTGCATAGTTAAACTCCACCTTACGTCCACGCATAAACTCCATTCCAAACATACCATCAGCCTCATTGCCGAGAATCTTCTGCAAATCCATTATGATGGCTCCTTGCTCGGTTTGGTTGTATTCGCCTATGCTATATCTCCAATCGCTCGTGTCTCTATATACAGCCTCCAAGCTATTGCCTGTACCCTGAATTATACTTCGTTGCAGAGTCTCCGATGGGGCAAAGTGCTCCTTGAATAGCTTGTTGTCTATCAAGAGGTTGGTGTTACCCGTATCAAAAATCATTCTTGCAGGTACTGAGTCACGCAGCACAACATCAAAATATAGATGGTTTGAGAAGTCAAATGCGATGGCGCCCTTGGGTAGGGGCTTTGGCTGTTCTACCTTCTCGGATACCATATGCTCGATGCGTGCCTCTCTGTCTCTATTTGAACAGGCGCAACCTAATGAGGCAATAATTGCCAGCGTAATGATTGTAGAATGTCTCATCCTCAATGTGAGGGTAAATTTACCCCCCCCCTAATGTTTTGGTTTTCATAATGTTTGGGTATTTATTCATCTTTCTTTGCATTGCGCCATAGCTGGTCAAGCTCCTCGGCGGTCATCTCGGTAAAGAGGCGACCGTCAGCCTCAGCCTCCATATGGGTGAAGCGGCGTATAAACTTCTTGTTGCACTGCTCCAACGCCATCTCGGGGTCGATGCCGTACAGACGGCACATATTAACCAAAGCGAAGAACAAATCGCCAATCTCCTCTGCTGTGCGTGCGTGGTCGTTACGAGCCATCTCAACCTCAATTTCGGCAATCTCCTCCTTAACCTTTGCCCATATATCCTCCTTCTGCTCCCAGTCGAAGCCCGATGAGGCAGCCTTCTCGCCAATACGAAAAGCCTTAACCATTGCGGGCAGTGAGCGGGGTACACCGCCCAAGATGCCGCCCTGACGCTTCTTCTTACGCAGTTTCAGCTCCTCCCAATTTTTCATCACCTCGGTGGGTGTGTCGGCGTGGATGTCGCTATATACGTGGGGGTGGCGGTAGATAAGTTTGTCGCACTCGGCATCGGCTACATCGGCAAAGTCAAATACGCCCTGCTCCTCGCCCAATTTTGAGTAGAAGACAACGTGCAGAAGCAGGTCGCCAAGCTCCTCCTTAATACCCTCCATATTGTTGTCGGCAATGGCATCTGCCAACTCGTAGGTCTCCTCTATGGTGTTGTTGCGTAGCGATTCGATGGTCTGTTCACGGTCCCAGGGGCACTTTTCACGTAGTGTATCCATCACTTCGAGCAGACGCTCCGCAGCCTTAAGTTTTTTGTCGTAGTTCATCTCTAATAAAATTATCGTTTCACAAAGTTATGATTTTCATCCGAAAATATTAACTTTGTAGAGAATAATTTTTTATGTATATGCGATTGTTTACGATTTTAATGGCGGCTCTGGTAGCCTTTACGTCGGTGCCGACGATGGCTGGAAATATTATACCTGCACCACGAAAATATGAAAAAAGGAGCGGAGTCTTTACCATACAAACAACAACTAAGATTACACACTACCCAGCGCTCCGCTCCTCGGCTGAATACTTGTCGGAATTTCTTCCGCTTGAGATTCGGGAGTATAACGAGCCGCAGACGGGCGATATTGTGATACGTGAGAATAAAAGTTTGGACGCTGAGGAGTATATTTTAGATGTTTCGGACAAGATGATTCTCTTGGAGGGCGGTAGCGCTGCGGGCGTGCATAACGCTATCGAGACTCTGTTGCAATCTCTGCCTGCGTCGGTCTATTCGGCGGATATGCCTCTGCCGGCTATGGTGGGAGGGTGCAGGGTTGAGGATGCACCACGCTTTGCCTATCGTGGATTTATGCTTGACGTATGCCGTACGTGGATGGATGTGGGGCAGGTGAAGAAGTTTATTGCTAACTTGGCACACCACAAAATCAATAAGTTACATATCCATCTATCGGACGACGAGGGTTGGCGTGTAGAGATAAAGTCGCATCCTGAGTTGGCTGAGGTAGGCGGATTTCGTGGCGTGGATTCGCCCGTTGCAGCACGTTATGGTCGATGGGATGAGCACTACGGAGGATACTTCACGCACGACGATATACGTGAATTGGTGGCGTATGCAGCCAAGCGAAACATTGAGATTATTCCAGAGATTGACCTGCCGGGTCATAGCCACAACTTAGCACGTGTGCGACCCGATATTTTGTGTAACTATACGCCCGGGCTGAAGGCATCGGATGGATACGATACACGTAGCGTGATGTGCGTGTCGAAGGAGTCGAACTACGCTCTGTTAGACGATGTTATGCGTGAGTTGTCGGAACTTTTCCCCTCGCAATATATCCATATCGGTGGCGATGAGGTGAATACGGCGCAGTGGATGCGTTGCCCCGACTGTAAGGCGTTGATGGCACGTGAGGGGCTCACGAGCGGTGAGGAGCTGCAGGCATACTTTATGAATCGTCTCTCGACGATTGTCGAGAAGTATGGTAAGCGCCCCTGCGTGTGGAATGAGGCGGCGGCTACGGGTGAGCTTACAAAGCAGGCTATGGTATATGGCTGGAAGGATGCCAAGGCGTGTCAGTCGGCAACTACAATGGGATACAAGACAGTTGTAATGCCCGGAGCATACTTCTACTTCGATATGCGCCAAACGCAGCGTGAGGAGGGACACGATTGGGCGGCTATTTTTGATGCGAAGAAACCTCTGTCGTTTGGATTTAAGGATTTTACGGCAGAGCAGATGAAAAACGTTGTAGGCGTGCAGGCTGCCTTTTTTAGCGAGGCGTATATCTCTCGTCTGCACTACGATTATGACTTTATCTACTACCAGACCTATCCACGTATCTGCGCTCTAAGCGAGGTGGCGTGGCGTGGCGAGGGCGCAGAGTGGGAGGAGTTTTATGCTCGCTTGTCGAACAATCATTATAGTCGTATGGTGGCTATGGGTATAGATTTTCGTCTCTTCCCGCCGAAGGTTGCCTACAATGATGGTCTGCTGAGTGCCACAACCGACGACCACTCGCACATATATTATAACATCGTGGGCGAGCAGGGCGAACATCTCTATACCGCACCGATTAAGACCGACAAGCCACAACGTTATGCCTTCCGTACCCGTATGGGCGGAGCGCTCAGCCCCGAGGCGGGTGTTAAGGGGCGTTGGCGTATGTTGCAGCCTAAGGTGACGATAACTTCGTCTATCGACGAGAGTGAGCGTTTCCCATATTCAAATGCTGAGGGGTATGGTCGTATAGCTCGCACATCTCGTGTGGGTCGTGAGGGAGATTGGATTCTCTACACCTTTGAAGAGCCCGTCAAGTGCCGCCGTATGGAGGTGCGCACGGGTAATTTGCAGCTGCCACGCTTTATCTTCAACGCAGGATATATGGAGGTGAGCTATGACGGAAAGAACTTTACCCGTGTGTGTGAACTCAACTGCGGAGGCGGGGCGATAGATAACCCCTCGAAGCCGATAAAGGCTCTGCGTGTGGTCTGCACTGAGAGTGGTAACGGAGCCGATTTTGTGACGGTGCAGGCGCCGATGGTCTTCCCAATACTTTAACGATATGACAGAGAGAAATTATAAGGAGATAGAGTGTTGCGATGAGCTACGCAGGTTGGTCGTAAAGGGAGCGATGCTGCGCCACTATGCCTTTCAGGCGATTGACTTTTCTGTTGTAGAGGAGGCTACGGAGTGCAACTATACCGACTGCATCTTTATGGGGTGCAAGATTCCTGCATCGATGCGTAGCAGAGTG
>JAFNUH010000314.1 GCA_017384185.1 Alistipes sp. | reverse complement strand
GCTACAACAAACCAGTTAGCCGATGTGCGAGCGTCGTTGTAAACGGCACGACCGATAACGGTACCACCCTCCTTAGCTGACTGATAACCGAATGTAGGTGAGCCTGCGGGCAAGGGAAGGTCGTTGTCGATAGTCTTGGGAACGTGGATGTTAGCAATAGGATACTGCTTTGCCTCCAAGAACTTAGCGATACGGTTAGCTGTTGATGCAGTGTCATCACCACCAACAGTTACCAACAACTTGATGTTGTTATCCTGGAAGAATGAAAGGTTGAAATTCTCCTCGAAATCCTTATCTGTGGGCTTGAAACGGCTCATAGTAAGGTAAGAACCACCCTGGTTGAAGATAAAGTCAGCCTTTACGAAATCCAAATCCTCGAAACGGGGATTTGAGTTGAAAAGACCTGAATAACCATAGTGCAAACCGATTACACGATAACCCTTAGCAAGGAACGTCTTAGCAACGCTACCTACAACGGTGTTCATACCAGGTGCGGGACCGCCACCTGTGAGAATAGCAATAGCCTCTTTCATAGTGTGTTATTTTTTTAATAAGTTAATGTTTCAAAAATTTACGCAAATGTAATAAAAATAAGTGTCAATTTGACGCTTTTGGTTGCTTTTTTTCATCACAAGGCGGATAATCGTCTTCTGTCGAGAGGTTTTATGTGATAAATAGAACTCCTCGAACATATTTTTTTGTAGGCTTTATTTGCCGTTTTGCGATAATTTATTTAGCTTTGTAATGATATTTTGCCGTATCGTGGATGCACGTGAGCAGAGATGCACCGCCGTTGTGCAGTCGTTGAGAAATAAAATACACTAAACCAATTAAATAATAAAACAATGAAAAAGTTTTTCTCTTTTGCTGTCGTTGCTTTGGCAGCAGTATCTATGTTTAGCTTTGCATCTTGCAAGCCCGCTGAGAAGCAGATTGGTCTTCAGCTCTATTCTGTAAATCAGGATATGAAGGATGTTGATGCATCTTTGGCTAAGGTTGCAGCAGCTGGTTACAACGTTGTTGAGACTTTGCGTAGCCCCCAGTGCTTCGGTTTGCCCGCTGAGGAGTTCAAGGCTTTGTGCGACAAGCACGGTTTGAAGATTGTTTCTACTCACCACTCAATCGGTATGGATCCTGAGAAGGAGGCTGAGATTATGGAGCAGTGGAAAGAGGTTTTCAAGGGTTTGAATGTTATGGGTGCAAAGTATTGCGTTATCCCCAGCTTTAAGCTCGGCGAGACTATCGAGGATTTGAAGGCTGTTTGTGACTACTTCAACAAGGTTGGTGCTTTGGCTAAGGAGTACGGCTTGAAGCTCGGCTACCACAACCACGCTTTTGAGTATGAGGTTGTTGATGGTCAGGTTAAGTGGGAGTATATGATCGAGAACACTGATCCCGAGTCTGTATTCTTCCAGATGGACGTTTATTGGACAACTAAGGGTGGTAAGAACCCCGTTGAGTACTTGAAGAAGTACCCCGAGCGTATCAAGATGCTCCACATCAAGGACGACCTCGTAATTGGTGATAGCGGTAAGATTGACTTCGAGGCTATCTTCAAGCAGTTCTATGCTAACGGTTACAGCGATTTCGTTGTTGAGCAGGAGATGCCCCGTGGTCCTAAGGACGAGGATAAGGCTGCACGTCTTGCAACTATGTGGGAGGGCGTAGCTAAGAGCGCTGCTTACTTGAAGAATGCAGAGTTCGTTAAGTAAGAGAATCTTGATAAGAAATGATATGGAGGGTGCTAACTTCGGTTAGCGCCCTCTTTTTTTTGTTCTTTTTGTACATATATAGTTCATATAATAGGTAAAAATGTAGTCTCGGAGGATACTTTGTAATAATTTTTCGTAACTTTGTGCTGTACTATGTGTAAATGAAATTAGTTTTTCTATAAACGAACGTGCAATGGAGTCTCTATTTGAGTATTATAATACATTTCTGTGGGTGATGGCTGCAACGGCTGTGCTGGTCTTTGTGGCACTCCAATTCTTTGAGGCGGGGTATGGCTATCTTTTCGATAGTCGCTATGGACCTCCCGTGCCCAATAAGTTGGGATGGGTGTTGATGGAGTCGCCCGTATTTGTGGCTATGTGCGTCCTGTGGGCACTCTCGGAGCGACAGTGGGATGTTGTTCCGCTGGTGTTGTTTGCGATGTTCCAGTTGCACTACTTCCAGCGTTCGTTTATCTTTCCGTTGCTGATGCGTGGAAACTCTAAGATGCCGCTGGGTATTGTCTTGATGGGTGTGACCTTCAACACGCTCAACGCCTTGATGCAGGGCGGTTGGATATTCTTCCTCTCGCCTGCGGATTATTACGCTGATTGGTTCTCGAAACCATTTATATACATCGGTATTGCGATATTCTTTGCCGGTATGTTTATTAATTGGCAGGCAGATTATATTATTCGCCACCTGCGTAAGCCTGGCGATACGAAACATTACATCCCCAAGGGCGGTATGTTCCGCTATGTCTCGTCGGCAAACTACTTTGGTGAGCTGGTTGAATGGACAGGCTTCGCTATTGCATCGTGGTCGTGGGCTGGTGTCGTCTTCGTGTTGTGGACATTCGCCAATCTAGCGCCTCGTTCGGCTTCGCTCTATAAGCGATATGAGAAGGAGTTTGGCGAGGAGTTTACATCACTCGGACGTAAGCGTATTATCCCATTCATTTATTAGAAAAATAGGTCATTATGAAAGATATTAAAGAGTCAAAACTGTTTACTCCTTATAAGATGGGTC
>JAFNUH010000313.1 GCA_017384185.1 Alistipes sp. | reverse complement strand
GTAGTGCAAATGAGAATTAAGATGCAGATATTTACGATTTTGGTAATGGCGATTTGTTCGCTTTTGCCCGTGTCTGCATTTGCTCAGATGGATGCACGTGCTATCGCTCAGGCGCAGCGTAACGGTCAGCAGGTGGGTCTTGGTGGCGGTAATCCCTTCAATACTGAGGAGGAGGGTGAGGAGCAACCGCAGGACTCAACAAAGATTAAGCGCATACGCAAACCCCTTGAGTCTTACTACTTTAGCGACTCTATTCGTGCTTTACCGAACTTCTATTGGACAATCGATAGAGATATGAACGAAGTGGATATTCAGCCGTTGGATACTACGTTAATGAATTGGCGAATTGACTACCCCTATTACCTTAAGGGTGTGGGAGATATGACTCTTGGTGGATTGGGTCAGTCAACTCTTCCGTTCAACTATTTCGACCGTCCCACAAGCCCCGATTTTACATTTGCGCAGACATACGATGCCTATACATATCGTATGGATAACGTGCCTTTCTATAACTCAAAGACGCCGTATCTGAATTTTATGTATTTGGAGTCGGGTCAAAAGCGTTACCGTGAGGAGCATTTCGAGGTTACAACGGCACATAACGTCTCGCCCACAACGGGATTTAATGTAAGCTATAAATCTCGTGGTACAAAGGGTCTGTATGATTGGCAGCGTACGACAAATCACAATCTCTCGGCTGCTTTCTCTCATACGGGCAAACGTTACTCAGTACACGCCGCATATATCAACAACCGCATAACGCAGCGTGAGAATGGTGGTGCCGTAGGTCTTTGGGCAGTTGCCGATACCATCTACGAGCATCCGTCAGGTGTGCCGATGAAGCTGGCGGCAGCTGAGGCTGAGAACTCATACCGCAACAACTCGTTCTTCGTAAAGCAGGCTATCGCAATACCGTTGCAGCCCGTAACAGATTACGATTTCTCGCTGGCTGAGTTGTCGGCAATATATGTTGGTCACATTTTTGAATATAATACGTGGAGTAAGCTCTATAAAGACAAATACGCCGAGTTCACAAACGAGCGTGGCTCGATGACCGATGCGGGCGAGTATGAGCCTACGAAGGATGTATATTATAAGAATTGGTATATTTCACCTACCGAATCACGAGACTCTATACGTGAAAGAGTCCTGTCGAATCGTTTTTTTGTCGAGGCGCAGCCCTGGGACCGTAATGGCGCTGTGGGTCGTCTCGGAGGAGGTGTAGGTATAGATATGTATGCCTATTCGCAATTTGGCTTCAACGACTATGTCTCAGGTAAGCAGGGTAAGGTCAAGGAGACTGCCTGGTATGCCTACGGAGCCATCAGCGGAAAGGTTAAGAAGTTTGCCGATTGGGGTGCTGACGTCAAGTACTACCCGTCGGGTTATAGGAGCGGAGATTTTTCGATGAATGCGCATATCGCATTGACGGCAAAACTCCGAGGTCATCCGATTACTCTCTCAGGTCGATTCTCTCAGACGAAGAGGTCGCCATCATATTGGGAGAATAATCTATTCTCGAACCACTATATGTGGTCCAACTCCTTTAAGCAGGAGGATGAAACTCGTTTCGAAGTATCGCTAAACGTCCCCAGCATAGCCTTAGAGGTTTCGGCTTGGCAGGGCGTGATTAGTAACAAGATTTATTATGATGCACAGAGTATGGTTGCACAGTCGAGTGATGCGATAAGTCTTACGAGTTTGTATGCCCGCAAAGATTTCCGCCTTGGCGGATTTCATTTCGACCACAGGGTATTGTTACAGTGGAGCACGAATCAAGAGGTTATTCCCGTTCCATTATGTAGCGCCTTCCTCTCTTACTACTACGAATGTTGGGTAGAGAGAAACAAGGTGTTGCGTCTGCAATTTGGTGTTGACGGCAAGTTTAATACATCGTATTACGCCCCGTCGTATAACCCCGCATTGGCGACGTTCTACAATCAGCGTGAATACGAGATTGGCAACTATCCCTATCTCGATGTATTCTTAACAGCTAAATGGAAGAGAATGCGAATATTCTTGAAGTACCAGCACGTGAATTACAATTTGTTCGGCAACGGACAATATCTCACAACGGCTGGTTACCCGCTTAATCCGGGTATGTTCAAGGTTGGTATTTCGTGGGGATTCTATGATTAGCGTGTTGTATTGTGCGGTATGAACTGCCCGCAAAATACACATTTATGTCAAAAAAGACAATTATTTTTTCGATCGTTCTTATTATTGTAGCGACTTTTTTCGGGTCTGAGATGTTTTTGGATGAGCAGCTTCCACAGTCGGTGGAGAGCGTAGAGCAGACCCAACTCATCGCCGAGATGGCGACCGAGAGCGCAAATGTTGAAGCGCAGATGCAGGAGTGGATTATCTCATCATACGACGAGATGATGCGCCGCATTAGTGAAGAAGAGGGACAGGATTGGCTGCTGATGAGCGCCATAGCCTACAACGAGTCAAGATTCCATTCGGATGTTGTCTCAAAGCGGGGAGCTATTGGTCTTATGCAGATAATGCCTATCGTAGGTAAGCAGTTTAATGTTGCTAAGGAGCACATTGTTGACCCCGAGACAAACATTCGTTTGGCTGGTAAGCTCCTCAGGCAGATTGAGAAGATTTTAAAACTCTCGCCTACTACCTCAGCGAACGATCGCATGAGTATCATTCTTGCCTGCTATAACGGTGGCATTGGACACGTGACCGATGCACGTCGTTTGGCAAAGAGCAACGGTGAAGACCCTAATTCGTGGGAGGTTGTTGCCCGATATCTTAAGATGAAGGCTGACCCCGCAGTTTATGAGAGTGAGTTAGTACGCCACGGTAAGTTTACCGGCAGCCGCCAGACAGAGGCCTACGTACGTGAGGTTATGAAGCGTTACGATTTCTATTGTGACTTGGTGGATAACGGCGGCAATATGGTTGCTCAGGTTAAGTAAAGTGAAAAAAAGAGTCGATTAAACATCGACTCTTTTTTTTGTATAGTAATTTTTGAATTACTTCTTTGTTTGGTTTGTGTTGTTGCGGTTAGTGTAGAGGAAGCGACGAATCTTCTTCGAGGGAGTCTTCTCAAACTCATTCTCCTCTTCGACAACCTCTGTGATGCGAGAGAAGCGATTAACCTTTGAGTTAACGTACTTCATCACCTCATCCTTAATCTCGTCCATACGCTTGCTCCACTCATCCTTCTTGAGGTTCCACTCGTCACGAGTAATCTCAAGCTTGGTCATAAACTCATCCTTGAGCTTCTCGATAGCCTCGCTGTCGAAGTGAACAAGTGCAATCAGACGACCATCCTGCTGTGTTACAACAGACTCCGAAACGAAGGCGTGTGAGTTAAGCACAGACTCGATATCCTCGGGGTAGATGTTCTCACCGCTGGGACCGAGAATCATATTCTTCAGACGACCCTTAATATAAAGGTATCCATCCTTGTCAAACTCTCCTAAGTCACCTGTGCGGAACCAGCCATCCTCGGTAAATACCTCGGCGGTAGCCTCAGGATTCTTGTAATATCCCTTCATTACAGAGGGGCTATTGATAACAACCTCACCAAGACCTGTCTCGGGGTTAATATTATCAATACGGATATCTACGCCTTGCATAGCTGGTCCGGTAGCGCCAATACGACACTTGCCAGGAATCTGACCAGCAGCCATAGGTGCAGTCTCGGTCAAACCGTAGCCGATAGCGTATGGGAAGCCTCCCTCGTGCAAGAATGTCTCTGTCTCGATATGCAACTTCGCTCCACCAATACCCAAGAAGCGGATGCGACCACCGAATGCCGTCATTAACTTGTTAGACGCAAGACGGTGCAAGATGCGACGGAAGAAGCTTATGCCGTAGAGTGTTGAGATGAACTTATTAGAGGTAAACTTAGACTTCACCTGACTATTAAATACCTTCTCGATGATAAGCGGCACGATAAGGAAGATTGTAGGACGTACCTTGCGCAACGCAGGCAACAAAACCGATGGGGTAGGCGGCTTCTCCAAATAGGTCATTCTACCACCGCCACTGAAGATTAGCAACAATCCCAGGGTACACTCATACGTGTGCGACATAGGCAACACAGAGAGTGTTACGTCGGTCTCATAGATGGGGAATAGAATGTTACACAAGCAGGCGTTTGATGCCAAGTTGTAGTGTGTAAGCATTACGCCCTTAGGCTTAGATGTTGTACCCGAAGTGTAGATAATAGCTGCCAAATCCTCTGGCTGGGGTATTACCTTCGAGCCCTGCTCCTTTACGGTCTGAGAGATTACGCTCAGATTCTTTGTGCGGATAACGATATTGAGTTTTGATACAGTATCCTTAGAGAGTTTTGTAAAGAGTTTGTCCGATACCAACAAAGCCTTTGACTCAGAGTGGTCGATGAGTGAATCCAACTCCTCGCCAGTAAAGTCTGGCATCAAAGGTACAACAACCATACCTGCCGTAGTTACAGCAAAATAACATACGCCCCAGTTAGGCATACTGCTACTAAGCAACGCAACCTTATCTCCAGCCTTCAAGCCTGCACCGAGCAAAAGCTCCTGAACCTGCTCTACACGCTCTTTTACCTCACGATAGGTAACGTCTTCGCCGCCAAACATAGAGAAAGCAATGTTGTTAGAAAATTTCTCTACGCTTACGTGAAGAAGCTCATAAATAGTCTTTAATTTGATCATAAAAAGATATTCTTCGTAAATTTGTTACGAAGATAGTGAAAAAATATTAAAAATCGGTATTTTTGTGTCTAAATCGGTAAATAAAATGTTGAAATGGTTAAATCCGACTATATAAAATCTCTTGCAGAGCATATCGGTTTCGATTTGTGTGGCGTTACGAGATGCCAAAATTTTGATATAAATGAGCAGGCATACATCTCGTGGCTTGAGCGTGGGTATGACTCATCGCTGAGTTATATGCGTAATCATCTCGACAAACGATTCGACGTTGGACGTTTGGTGGAGGGGGCGCAGACGGTGGTGGTATGTGCCGTAAGTTACAAGTCGGAGATAAGCGGAGGGTATGCCGAAACGGATAGATGTAAAATTGCATC
>JAFNUH010000312.1 GCA_017384185.1 Alistipes sp. | reverse complement strand
GGAGAGCGATGGTCGTATGGTGTTCCGTGCCAACAACTTTTTGGATAAGTTGGTTATGCTCTTCGAGGATGAGATTGTAGCCGAGCAGTATGGTCAGTGGATTGAGATTAGCGGTATCCGCCGTGGCGTAGCCAAGGTGATGTATCGTGGTTGGAGATAATTTATTTCTTTCGTGATGAAGAGAGTGAGAAGATATGCGCTTGCGTTGCTCATTGCCGTAGTTGTGGCGACGGGCGTGTGGGCTGTGCGTGACGACTTCGGCTTGGGACGTAATATGGAGATTATGGTCAACCTTATGCGGGAGCTTTCGTTGCAGTATGTCGATGAGGTTAAGGCTGACAAGTTGATGATGGATGGCGCTGTGGGTATGGTGCGTAGCCTCGACCCCTACACCACCTATATGTCCGAGCAGGAGATGGATGAATTCGAGATGAAGGCTACGGGAAAGTATGGCGGCATCGGTGCTACGATTCGTATGAAGCGTGATAGCAGTGGCGTGGTCATCGCTCAACCCTATAAGGGCACTCCGTCAGATTTGGCAGGTCTTAAGATTGGCGATAAGTTCGTTCGTATCGATGGCGAGGATGTGACCAAGTGCACTTCGGAGCAGATATCATCACGCCTGAAGGGTACGCCCGGCACGAAGGTGAAGCTCGCCGTTAAGCGTCTTATGACGGGCGAGGTTGAGGAGATGGAGATTGAGCGTGCTCGCATCGCCATCCCCGGTGTGCCTTATGCGGGTTTTGTGGCTGATGGCATAGGCTATATCCGCCACGACGATTTCACCGATGGCTGCTATGACGATATGCGTGCTGAGGTGGAGCGCCTGCGTGCGGCGGGCGAGATAAAGGGTCTTATCCTCGACTACCGTGATAACGGTGGCGGTAGCGTTGCTGAGGCGGTTAAGATTCTCTCGATGTTTGTGCCTAAGGGCTCGCAGGTGGTAAATATGAAGGGTCGCTCGGATAAGTCGTTGCGTAACTATACCACCGATGCAAATCCCGTTTTGGGCGATGTGCCTGTTGTGGCGTTGATTAACGGCAATACGGCATCTGCTTCGGAGATTGTCTGCGGAGCGTTGCAGGATATGGACCGTGCGGTGCTGATGGGTCAGCGCTCGTATGGCAAGGGTCTGGTGCAGACGTTGGTGCCGCTGGGTTATAACGCCTACGCCAAGATTACTACGGCAAAATATTATATCCCCTCGGGACGTTGCGTGCAGCGTATCAACTACTCTCACTCGGGCGGTAAGGATGAGAACGTGCCCGACTCGCTCATCACCGAGTTCCGCACATCTACGGGTCGTAAGGTATATGATGGCAAGGGTCTTATGCCCGACATAAAGATTGAGCCCGACTATATCTCTACCTTCGCCGTTATGCTCTACAATCTGGGCTATATCGAGGATTTCCTCGATGACTATATGCGCCGCAACCCCTCGCTGAAGGTGGTAAATGGCGAGTTCTCGATAACCGACAGCGACTACGAGGATTTCATCCGCTTTATGGAGGATAAGGATGTGCCTTATGAGTCGCAGACACGTATGGCTCTGGAGTTGTTGCAGAAGACGGCTAAGGAGGAGCGTTATGACGATGACTTTGCCGACGACCTGAAGCAGATAGAGTCGAAGCTCAAGGATCAGAAACTGGATAACCTGCGTAACTATCGTGCCGAGGTTATGGATTTGATTAATGGCGATGTGGTGTTGCGCCACAACTATTACGAGGGTGTGGTTGAGCATAACCTCAGGAGCGACAGCACGGTGATGAAGGCTGTGGAGCTGTTGGGCGACAGCGAGCGATATAGCAAGATTCTGCGTGAGCAAGATACTGAGAAGAACTAACTTTTAAGCGACAATGAAACTACCCGGGCTAAAGAAAATCTCGTTCCGCAGTCGCATTACGGTGATTGCCATAGGCGTGGTGCTTGCCACCGTCTCGCTTATCTACACCTATCAGCTGGCTGACGTCCTGCGCCAGAAGGAGCAGAACGATGTGGAGTTGTGGGCAGCAGCGATGGAGCGTGTTAGCCGTGAGGCGTTTGGTAACTATCTTGTTGACCCGCTTATCTCGCATATCGTAAGTACCCATAACAACATCCCCTTTATCATTACCGATGAGAACCTCTCGCTTGTGATGAGTAACCGCATCGACGAGGATATTCTTAAGGACCCCGAGAAGTTCCGCCGCAAGCTGAACGAGCTTACCGAGGAGAATACTCCCCGCACGGTGCGACTGATGTGGACTACGGGTCGCCGACACATTATCTTCTACGGTCGTTCGCAGTTACTTACGGCGTTGTACTACTTCCCCTATGTGCAGTGGTTGATAATATTTATATTTATTCTCTTTACCTATATTGCTCTGCAATCGACCAAGCAGGATGAGCAGAATCGTGTATGGATTGGTCTGGCGAAGGAGACGGCACACCAGCTGGGAACACCTATCTCCTCGTTGTTGGGCTGGACCGAGTATCTCCGCTCGCAGGAGGTTGACCCTACGGCTCTGGAGGAGATGAATAAGGATTTGGTACACCTGATGAAGATTGTTGACCGCTTCTCGAAGATTGGCTC
>JAFNUH010000311.1 GCA_017384185.1 Alistipes sp. | reverse complement strand
GCTATTGGTAATATCTTCCCCTCGGAGTGGGATTGGTTGCGTTTCTGGACTATGACGGCGTTCCTCTCTGTTATCTTGGCTGTGATGAATATCCTGCCTATCCCGGGCTTGGATGGTGGTCACGCACTCTTCACATTGTGGGAGATGCTGACGGGTCGCAAGCCGAGCGACAAGTTCTTGGAGGTTATGCAGTACATAGGTTTTGCAATTCTGTTTGTGTTGTTGATTTACGCTAACGGAAACGATATCTATCGTCTCTTTACGAAGTAAAATGGCTAAGGTTAAGAAGGCATATTTCTGCCGTGAGTGCGGTTTTGAAGCGCCCAAGTGGTTGGGTCGCTGCCCATCGTGTGGCGAGTGGAACACCTTTACAGAGGAGATTATCGCAAAGACAAACACCTCGTCCGTAGCTGCCGTGGCGGTTACACCGTCGGCTCCACCACAGCGAGTGAGTGATATTGAGCGCTCGTCACATAAGCGTTTGGATTTGCATAATGCCGAGGTGAACCGAGTGTTGGGCGGAGGTCTTGTGCCAGGGTCGTTGGTGTTGTTGGGTGGAGAGCCCGGCATCGGTAAATCGACACTCAGCTTGCAGATTGCTTTGACTAACCATTCGCTTAAAACACTTTACGTCTCGGGCGAGGAGTCTGCCGAGCAGATTGGTATGCGTGCCGAGCGTTTGGGTATTGGCAACGAGGAGTGTTATATCTACTCTGAGACGTCGCTCGAAAATATCCTCACGCAGATGAACGAGCATCAGCCCGACGTGGTGGTTATTGACTCAATTCAGACCATCTTTACCGATACGGTAGATTCGTCGGCAGGTAGCGTGTCGCAGATTCGTGAGTGTGCTTCGGCATTGTTGAAGTATGCCAAGAGTACGGGAACATCGATATTTATTATTGGTCACATCACCAAAGATGGCACTATCGCAGGACCGAAGATTCTGGAGCATATCGTAGATGTTGTGTTGCAGTTTGAGGGTGATGGAAATAATATCTACCGCATCCTGCGAGGTATAAAAAATCGTTTTGGTGCTACTTTTGAGATAGGCGTCTTCGAGATGTTGGACAATGGTCTGCGTTCGGTAGAAAACCCGTCGGAGATACTTCTCTCGCACTACGAGGAGCCGCTGAGCGGTATTGCCGTAGGTGCATCGGTGGATGGCATTCGTCCATATCTTATCGAGGTGCAGGCTCTGGTCAGCAATGCAGCCTATGGCACGCCGCAACGTAATGCTACGGGCTACGACCCTCGTCGTATGGGTATGTTGCTTGCAGTGCTGGAGAAGAGGGTAGGTCTAAAGATGTTCCAGAAGGATGTCTTCCTTAATTTTGCGGGTGGTTTCCGTGTTGCAGATCCGGGTTTGGATTTGGCTATCGTGGCGGCAGTCTTGTCGTCATATTATGACCGTCCTATTGCCGATGGAGTCTGCTGTGCGGGCGAGATAGGTCTATCGGGTGAGGTGCGACCAGCACCACGTACCGAGCAGCGTGTAAGCGAGGCGGCACGTTTGGGATTCCGTCGCATTGTTGTGTCTGGATTTCTGCGTAAGGGCGTGAAGATGCCCAAGGGAATAGAGATTGTCTATATAAATAATATAGGTGAGTTGCCACGTGCGCTCTTCTGTGAAGAGATTTAATCTGTGGTACAAGATTTGCAAAAGGATGTCCTAAGAGTTGGACATCCTTTATTTTTCTCTCTATGACAATAAATGAATTAAACTCCCTTACGGCACGCAACCGTCTGGTGTTGGTAGATTTCTACGCCTCGTGGTGTGGTCCGTGTAACGCTATGCATCCCATATTGGATGCTATAGAGAAGCGGTTTGGTAATTCGGTCGATCTTCTTCGTGTCAATGTGGATCAATATGAGAGTGTGGCTCTTGTCCAACATTTCCGCATTATGTCCGTACCTACGCTTATGGTATTTCGCCGTGGGCGTATGCTGTGGCGCAATAGCGGGATGGTCGAATTTGAGACGTTGGTGGATGTGATTCGCCAATTCGATAAGGTGGAGGTGTATTAATACTCTATGCGCCAGCTTATCTCATCCTTGATGTACTCTGCCGCAGAACCGTTGCCCATCTTATCTAATATCTCTTGAATCGCAGATTTTGTATCTGCATTACGCTCGTATGCCGTGGCAAGCATTGCGACAACGCCCTGTGCAATGATACGTGACGAGGCAAAACGCTCAACGATAGCGGGAAGCGTATGAAGTATGCTTTCATCCAATGAACTTTCGCTTCTTGCTGCCGCCATAAGTGCTGAGTATGCTAAAAACTCATTATCGCTACGACTCCACTTGTCGAATATATCCTTCAGGATGGTTGTTCGTGGCAACAGAGCAAATGCCATCTCCTCTGCCACTTCGGAGTTTATAACACCCTCCGCCCAGGTCGGTAGCTCCTGCACAGTTATGCGCTCAGGCTCTGCGATGTGGAGCGCTGCGAGTCGTAACTCACGCACCTGCTGCTTGTAGAGATAGAGTGCTAACTCGTGGTCTGCGGTCTGTTCACAAGCAATCTGTCGTACGGTTGGTAGGCTCACGCCATAGTTCAAGCCGTAGTTGTCGCCGTAGTAGAACATTGCATCTGCAACCGCTCCATTCATCTGCTTGCGCATAGCACCCAGCAGTTTTATCATTCGAGAAGTGTTGTCTGCCATATAAAAAGGGGCTGTCGAATAACAGCCCTTATCTTTAATCGTTGTTAT